>JABVCK010000027.1 GCA_013540605.1 Bacillota bacterium | reverse complement strand
GTTACATTAAAACAGATGAAAAAAATTTTTAAGGCAACAAAAGGCAGATAACATTGTGCACTTTTTTAAAATTTACAAAAGCCTGAAATCCAATGGTTTCAATGGATATCAGGCTTTTTATTATCTGCAACTGTCAAACATGGGATTATACCACAGTTTTTACAAACTTAGGCGGAATTCCAGGGCTATGGTTCATTATCCAACACGCCATCGAAGGCCACCAGTTTTCTTAATCCGCGGCGTCGTTTTTCACACTCCTTAAGGCAGATAATTCCTTGGATTTTTCATTTCACCATTGATCCGCACCTCAAAGTGAAGGTGGGGGCCGGTGCTGCGGCCTGTGGAGCCGACCTCCGCGATGATGTCGCCGGCCTTGACCTTCTGCCCCTCGGTGACAAAGATTTTGGAACAGTGGCCATATAAGGTAACAAAGCCGCCGCCGTGGTCGATGGCCAGATGGTAGCCGTAGCCGGTGGTTTTGTAGCGCGCAAACAGCACCGTGCCGTCCAGCGCCACGCGGATTGGCGTCCCTTTGGGCGCGCCCAGGTCCAGTCCGGAGTGTCCCTTGCGCTGGCCGGTGAAGGGATCGGTCCTGTAGCCGAATTCCGAGGTGACCATGTCGCGCCAGTTTTCACCAAGGGGAGAACAGAAGCCGTCCGCTCCGACAAAGGGCGCGTCGGACAGCGGCAGTCCGTTTGCCCATGCATTGAATTCCTCACCATAGGTGGGGACGCTGCCGCCATATAAAACGCGGTAGTAAATCTCCGATGCGTTGGCCTTATCCTCATTGGTGACCGTCCTGCCCAAGGTACTTTCGAGGTTGCCGTAGATCTCCGGCAGGGACTTGAGCGGCACGGCCACGGTGTAGGTTTCCCCGGTTTCGTTGCCGTCCACATCCTCCACGGCGCGGGTGCGGGTTTCGTACCGCACAAAGCATTCGGCGAAGGCCCGGTAGTCCGCGCCGTCCATCCGGAGATTTTCGGCGCCGAAAAACAGAGAATAAAAAATCGCCTTAACCCTGATACCGTCGATGCCCCCGTCTTCCACCCGTGAGGATATGTCGGAGATGGCGGTGTCGAGCTTGGCAAAGCTGTCGCGCATATCCCGAATGTAAGCGGCGTAATCATCCGGCATTTGGGAGGAAATCGCGCCGCCGTTAAAACAGAGGTCTATGGCTGCGTTGTTATGATCCGCCGTGGCTGAGAGCAGGCTCACGATCATCACGATGATAAGGATAAAGGGCGTCAGGATGGCGGCGACGAGGATGCCGGCGGCCTTCCACGTCCTTTTGTCGGTTGCCGCGGCGATGGCGGCCCTGACCGCAAGGGTAATGGTTGCGGGATCGGCCATCGCCATCACCACCACTTCAGGTCAAACAGGTTTTCCTGTTCCGGTTGCTGTTCCCCGGCCAGCCGGATGGATTTCTCCACCGCCCGCTCCAGAACCTCGGTGTCAAAACCCGCGCTTTCATAACCTTCCAGGATGGTGTTCAGGTAATAATCCGAGGGCGCGCCGAAAGGATGGCCGTCGTTCATGATATACCCCATGGCGGGGACGGTCTTGCCTTTTAGCTCCACATTGAGAATTTTCTTGCGGTAAAAGTGGGGATATCCCTCATAGTGGTCAAGGGCCCGCAGGTCTTTTTCCTTGAGTGTCCATAAAAGCACAGGCACATGGCCGCCCTTGACGTGTACGAAGCATTCCCTGGTGTAATGCCGCCTTTTTCAAGGGCGGCCCTTTTCATTTCAACGTCGGCCTCGATATAGCCATGTGTGGTGTCGAGATTGACATGCCCAAGCCACATGCGAATAAGATTAATGTCAACTCCCGATTGAAGTAAATGCATCGCCGTTGTATGCCGATAATGGGGAGCTCCCCATTTTCGGCATACAAGAGCCATGGAGTATGCGGAACAGGGGATGCCGATAGGCATCATCCAGCAGATCCTCGGGCATTGCAGCCTCCAGATGACACTGCACTATGCAAAGGTCTCCGAGAATGCCCTATATGAGAAATGGAAGGAGATCGAAAAGCTTAACCTGTTCCATCTGGAAGACAGCCGCCAGACCCAAAAAACCGGCACAGGGCAGGAACAGGAAAAAAGCATACGTTACGAATACGTCAGGAAGAACCTGGATGCTGTGCGTGTACCATTCGGCACATGTTTCAAGCCCTCAAAGATTGCCTGCAGACAGCAGATGGTCCACTGCCTGGAATGTTCCAGCTTCTGCAGTACCAAGGAGAACATTCCCGAATTCGAGGAGGAAATCAGGCGGGTATTGGAACTAATAGATATCAGCCGGAAGACCGGACGACAAGACTGGGAGAAAAAGAATACGGAGTACCTGAACTTGCTGGAGAAGATGCTGGAGCGTATCCGTAAGGAGGGGACCGTCCATAAGAACGGCAGCCTCCGGGAGGAATGCTAGATGGCAGGAAGCATGAAGGGGCTTGAGGCAAACTGGAAACAAAGGGCAGACGGAGCACGTGCAAGGGCTGAAGCTGCAATCAATGAACTTCAAATAAAAGGTGCTAAGATTAACTTTAATAGTGTGGCCAAAACAAGCGGTGTATCAAAGAGTTTCCTGTACGATGATAGAACAACCAGGGAAAGAATCGAGCAGCTCCGCTTGGCAGAAGTGTGTAAAGAAATGAACAATAGAGCCAGATATGACAAGACATCAAAATCCAAGGATGTGATCATAGCGGCAAAAGACAGACGTATAGCCAAACTCGAAGAAGAAAACAAAAAGACTAAAAGTTGAAGTAGAACATCTGAGAGGTTTGCTATACAGTATGAAATAGTCAACAGCGACTACATGTAGTCGCTGTAAGAAATGCCGTGTTTCAGGGGCTGGACGCCCCTGACCACGAGATTCGAATCGGAGGTGAAAGTGCATGAAGGTGTTGTTGGCTACGAACATCAGGGCCCTGGACGAGGGCATTAAGTCGCTCTGCAACGGCTCCGTCGAGTTTCCGAACGAGGTGTATTACAGGGAGGCGGTGGAACGGGCTGCAGAAAATGCGAACGTGGCGGTACTGTCAGAATCCCTTCCGGGCGAGAAGGATATATCGGACGTTATATACGGGCTCAGGTGTATGGGCGTAAGGGTAATATTTCTGGCCGGAAACTGGAGCAATGCGGCAAGGGCGGCTCTGGCAGCGGGCGTGTACGATATCCTTTTTGACCCGGTCAGGCCGGAGGATGTGGCGGAGCTGATAGAGAGGCCCAGGAGTTTTTCGGATGTGGCCGGGATGGTCAGGAGCAGGGTTGCCGGTGACGCGGCAAAGGGCACGGACGGCGTAGGCATTAACGGGGCGAAACCAGAAACGCGTATAGTGACCAGGGTAAGGAGGGAATACCTGTACAGCATCCCCTCCGACTACTTCAAGGTGGCGGCCTTTGTGGGCAACCGCAAGGCGGGCACCACAACCCTGGTAGACCTGGTTGCGGACCGTTTCGGCAAAAAGGGAAAAAAGGTGGTGGTACTTGATTTAACCGCTAACAAGCGGCTTTTTTATTTGAAATGCTGGGGGGATGGGGCGCAGGGCAAGGAGAAAAGGGGCCTGGAATACCTGAACAAAGGGATGAGACATCCTGTAGCGGTGAGCGAGAACTACCGCCTGTACACGCAGGTGGAGGGAAGCCTCGACGAATTCGACTTTTTCAATGCCCTGGAGCAGGTGCGGTACGACAGCGACGTTGTGCTGGTGGACATGGACTTCGACACCGATTACAGCCTGCTGAAGTACGGGGTGAACGCCCTTTTCGTTGTGTGCGATCTGAACATTATGGACGTGCCGGCAACCAAAGAATACCTGAAGAAGCTGGCAGGGGCGGGCGTCAACCCCAGCAAGATGCGTCTGGTGGTGAACAGGCATATGAGATGCGGGGTAAAGGCCGGGGATATACTGGCCATGTTCAACGGGCCCATACCGGGAATTGAGAATGACGGCCCGGAGAGCGGCCTGGGCATGGAAAAGGCGTTTGCCGTTGACTTTGAACCCGAATTTTACAGGTACCTGCTGGAATCGTACATGTACATGGACTACCGCCGGAAGGTGCCGGAAGCCATAGAGAAACAGGCGGATGCTATCTGCTCGGACATATACCCCGTCAGGGAAGAAGAAAGGGGTTTCAGTCTCGGGAAGCTGTTCAGTCTGAAGAGAGGGAGGAAGGATAATTGAAAAGGATGGGCGGAAAAACCGTTATTGCCATTGCCATAATTATCGTAACCGGTGTCGTCTATTACTACGAACAGATAAGAGAGCAAAAAACCGAGGTGCCTTTTGCCAGTGTGGTGGTGGCGGCCGTCGATATACCGGCCAATACGGTAGTAACCGGGGATATGGTGGCTATCGACCGGAGATATGCGCCGGACCTGGTCAAGGAAGGAAAACAGCTGGTTTCATCACCGGACAAGGTTGTGGGAAAGAGGACCCTGGCGCCGGTGTTCAAAAACGAGCCCGTCCATACGGGAAGGCTTGTCGAAGACGAAAGGTACATGGACGGCAGAAAGGGCACACTGTTTGCGATACCGGTGGCGAAGGAGGACAGGGTTCTCGGCATACTGAAGGGCAGTTACGTGGACCTGTGGATACAGCCGAACCAGGCGGGGCTGGAGTCGGGCAGGGTGCCGGAGAAGGTGTTTGAAAAGCTGGAGGTGATTTCGGTAAGGGATGAAAGCCCGTCGTCGGACAGAGCGGCCAGGGACGGGACATATCCCGCGAACATAATCGTGATGCTGAGTGACGGCGAAATAATAAGGCTGCTCGGCATAGAACAGCACCTGTACAGGTTCAGGGTTGCCCTGCACGGCGATAACAGGCATTATGACATAATCAGCGATATCCATCAGATCGGAGACGAAAACGGCGAAGGAGGCGGTGAACAGTGACAAAGCTGATCGTTGTTGAGAGTATAAGGTGCGGTACCGGGAGGACAACGGTCGCCTGCCTGGCGGCAATGCAGCTGGCGGGGGCGGGAGAGAGGGTGCTGGTTATTGACAACAATTTCCGGTACTGCGACGTAGAAAGATATTTTATGGTCGATGCGAAGTACGGTACAGACGATGTCAAGCCCTTCCTTGCGTCCCGAAGCCTTACCGGCGACACGTTAAAGGGCCTGTGCACCGTGGTGTCGGATAACCTGTACATGCTGGCGGGCAGCAGGCTGGATAATCACATGGACATTCTCGGGGCGGACGATATAGAAACGATAAAGGACGCAGCCTGCGGCTTGTTTGACTATATACTCCTGGACGGCAGGGCGGGCTTAACCTGTGAGGAGAATATGGGCATAGCCGGTGCTGCCGACAAGCTGGTAATAGTAGCCTTACCGTCAAGGAGCGAATTCGCACATTTCAGAAGGCAGTTGGAGGGCATGGACAAGAAGGATGCGGAAAGGCTTATGGAGATCATCGATGAAAAGGGCGTCCTGGTGTTGAACCGGTGTGACGACAGCGTTTCCTTCGATGAAGGGTATGTAAAGGAGTTTTCGGGCAGGAACCGTATGATAAAGCTGTACTATTCACCGGCGCTGGTTGATTTTGCAAACGGGTACAGGTATCGCCCGGATGTAAGGAACGGTGAAAGCCTGAACCGGCTGACGGAGGCGATGGCAGGAAGGGCTGTCGGGCAAAAGACAGGCAGGGGCCCGGTAAGCCGGCTGAAGGCCGTCAGGAACATCTTCAACTGAGAAGGGATAAGGAGGGAGGCGATTGTAATGCTGCAGGACAACGAGATTGAGAGGCTCAACGGCATTATACGGGAGAGGATCACGCTGCGGGACGGCAGCCCGGAGATACGGCAGAAGCATACGGAAATGCTTATAAACTGCTCTGCAGGCGACCCGGAGGCGAGGAAATACGTAAAGGCTTTAATACGGCAGGAACTGGTACGGGAGGGAATAACGGACGGGTGCGACCTGGAGGAGGCGACCGACCGCATATACGCAAAGAACTGGGGACTGGGGCTTTTGGAGAAGTACGATACGGAGGATGTTGACGAGATTATGGTGCATGGCACCAAAATCCTCATCCAGCGCAGGGGGGAAGTAAGGGAAGTGCCCGAAAGGTTTGAAAACGTTGACGAGATTCTGGCGGTTATTCGGCGGTGCCTGGAGTTTAACAGGTCTATCGACATAAACGAGAAGAACTGTATCGTCCTTGCGAAGCGTATGGACGGCAGCCGCGTGACGGCGGTAATCCCGAGGGTCGGCAAGGTGCCCTACCTGAACATACGCAAGTTTGAGAGCTTCGTCCCCACCACTGAAAACATGCTGAGGACCGAGACGGTTACGGAAGAAATGGTAAAGGTGCTGGATATCCTGGTAAAGGGCAGGGCGAACATGGTGGTTGTGGGAGAGATGGGCAGCGGGAAGACCACTTTCCTGAAATGGCTGATCAGCTTTATGCGGGACGACCTGGTGTACGGCCTGCTTGAGACCACCTTTGAAGTTCAGCCGGAGAAACTGTATCCGCACAAGCACTGGGTGCAGCTGGAGGAGCAGCCGGACTACCCCCTCAAGGACCTGTTCGCCGTCATGCTGCGCATGAACGTGGACGTGGTGATGGTGGGCGAAAGCCGAAGCCATGAGGTGAACGAACTGGTAAAGGCCATGAGCCGGGGGCACAGCGGAAGCATAGGCACTGTCCACTCCCTGGGTCCCATGGAGGTGATAGACGACTTTGCGGACATGATACTGGAATCGGGGAAGAGAGTAGACCTTCAGGCGCTCAAATACCGCATAGCGAGGGCTATAGACATAGTGGTGAAGTTCAGGAAGCTGCCCAACAGGAGGCGGGTGTGCTCCGGCATATACGAAATGATTGCGGACGGCAGGAGCATGAGCTACCGGGCGGTGCCGATGTTCGAGTTCGAGATAGACGAGGAAAATCCGGAGGATACCGGCAGGCACGTGAGGAAGCACGGCATTTCCAGGGGTTTGAAGAAGAAGCTGAACGAGTACGGCGTAAAGATGAGCGCGATAAACGCCGTGTTCCCGGACGCAGGGGAGGGAGGCGATTGAAATACCTGATAATTCTGTCCCTGGCAGGCGTGCCGGTACTCTACGACAGGCTCAGGAAAAGGCCCCGCATCAGAAGGAAGTGGTCGGTCAGGCCGGACACGGGGTTAATACGCAGGTTCGGGAAGCTGGTATGCAGGTATGATGCGTTGAACGGGCTCAAGACAAGGCTGGCCGGGAAGCTGTCGGTGATAAATTCCGGGTCTTACCGCGAGAATGAAGCGGTGGCCTTGTGGGTGATGCTGGCCGCGGCTGCCGCCGGCGTTATGTCCGCCCTTGTGTTTTTCAACCTTTTCGCCATGTGGTATACAGCCCTGCTGCTGTCTGTGCTGGCGGGATACACGGTCCTGTATGTTTTTGACGCATGGCTGAACATCAGGCTGGCGGCTGTGAGGAAAAAGCTTCCGGCAGCCCTGCAGCTGTTCATTGACAGCTATATGTCCCATAAAAACATTAAGGCCGCCATAAACGAATCCTACAGGAGGATGGACCCGGCAATAGGTGCGGTTTTCGAGAGGATGGCAAGGCAGCTGTCGGGCAGCCACGATTACCGGAGACCCATACGGGAATTTGCGGAGAGCCTTGATTATGTATGGGCGTACGCCTTTTCGGAGCTTCTCCTGACGAGCTACGAAGGGGCGGGGGACATAAGCGAAGAACTGCTGTTCCTCAACGAGCTGATGAACGACGACCTGAAGAACGAGGAAGAAACGAAGACCGAATTAAGCACGAACAGGATGCTGTTCATAGTCATAACCGCCAGCACTGCCCTTGCCTTCATACTGAACATCATGTTCAATCCGATAGCAGGGGACCTGTACTTTTACACGCCCGCCGGCAATGTAATCGTGTTTGTGTGGGTGGTGGTCATAGTGCTGGGCATAAGCGTTATGACGGTCATGGAACGCATATAGGGAAGGGGGGAAGGACCATTAAACCGGTATATATGATTTTTGCGGCGGTATCGCTGGCCCTGGTCCTGTGGGACCTTTTTGCGGGCAAAAGAAGGAGGAGGATAAGAAGGGGCTTGCTGAAGCAAATCGAGGGTCTGGGAAGCAACAGGCATGTCAGGCTGTTGCATTCGAAACCGGGCAGCCGGACGTATAAGAACCTGAAAGCAAGGCTGAAACAGGCTGGTGGCGGTATGAGCCCGGAGGGGTTTCAGACCGTTACATACCTGCTGCCGGCGGCGGCGGTTATCCTGGCAATAGCGGCCAGGTACACCAACGCGCTGAACAGCCTGGCGCATATGGACAAGCTGAGGGCGATAGCCGAAAAGGTGGGGAACCCGGCTCTGGCGCATGTCAGCATGCGGATAGGCGGACAGGAATGGGTTTTGTACCTTGCAATAGCCCTGATTTTTCACAGGCTGCCGTACGGAGCCCTGAAGCTGCTGATCTCTTACCGCAACGCCAGGGGTTACAGGGAAACGGTTATGCTGCAGACCTACACCATAATGATGCTGAAGGCGGGGAAAAGCGTGAAGCAGATACTGTTGTCCCTGTACGAGCGGGCGAAAGTGTACAGGGCACCGCTGGAGGCCGCGGTAAACGGTTACTCGGCGGACCCGGAGGGTACACTTGAGCGGCTGAAATGCGAAACCGGACATCCCAACTTTGAAAAGATATGCATAGCGCTGCGGCAAGCTCTGGACAGCGACAGGGAGGTAGCCCTGAGGTACCTGGAGGGGCACAGGATGCTGGGGAAGGAACTGAACAGGATAAACCGGAGGGAGAGAAACGCCAGGAAGAGCATAGTGGGCGTTCTGCTGATGATATTTCCGCTATTGGCCTTCCTGATGGTGGGCGGATACCCGTGGTTCGTGTACTCGGTAAAACTGCTCGACATGGTACCCATTTAAAGGGGGTGGCAACGGTGCTGGACGACAGGGGAAACGGCATAGTGGAATATATGATAATCGTAGCTGTGGCCGCCATATTGGCAGCGGGGATAATTCCCGGACTGAAGAGCGCAATCGAAAACAGGGCCGGCATTACAGCACGGCAGTACAACAGCTGCGACACGCTGACGGAAATTGAAGATGAGTAAATAATTCAATCAACAACAAATTTTGAGGAGGAATCAAGATGCTTGAAAAAATCAGGAAAATATTGAAGGACAACAGGGGTTCGGAGATATTCCAGTTCATAATCATAATTGCCATAGTGGCCATAATAGCGGTAGTTGCCCTGCCCGGACTGAACAACAAGATAAGCGAGAAGGCCAATACGTCCATTGACAGGATGGACGACCTGGACGAGATACTGGAATAACGGGGCGGAAGGCGGCATGAAAGGGCGGCTGGTTTATACGTTGAAAGACGAGAGGGGGTCGTCTGTGGTGGGGTATGTAGTGGTGGCCCCCTTCCTCCTGTGGTTTTTCATGTACCTGGTGCTGGGCGGGGCGTATTTCATGAGGAGGAACGATATGGTAAACCTGATTAACACGAAGTTTGACCGCGCGCTTTTGGAGGGACAGTTCACGGCGGAACTGAAGGCGGAACTGGTAGATGGGTTGAGCGGTATGGGGTTTGAGAGGGAAAAGCTTGAGATTGAGGTAACGCCGGAGGAGGCCTTTGACGGCAGCGACGAGACGTACGTGCCCAGGGGGCGGGAGATGGGCATTACGGTACTGTACAGGTCGCCGCACCCGTTTTATTACATTAACAGGGTCATGGCGCCGGGCATAAGCGAGCAGAGATTCTATATAGGGGCCAGGGTCACGGGGATGAGCGAAAAATGGTAAGGATAAGGGAAACATTGAAAAGCAACGGGGGCAACGTTTACATATGGCTCATAATACTGGTCTTTACCTTTGCCGGCGTTACCGCTCTGGTATTCGACTTTGCAAACCTGTATATAAAGTCGAAGCAGGTGAAGCATGCAATGAACAGGGCAACCCTGGCGGGGGCCCTTGCGGTCAGAGAGGGCGACGGGATGGCGGACGGGGTATTCCTGATAGACCCAGATGCGGCACAGGATAATTTCAGGGCGGTGCTTGCACACAACCTGGGGCTGGACGAAACCACCCTGGAGCCCTTGCCGGGCAGCATACTTTCCGGCAGGCCGGAGATTAAGGAACTGGCAGTGGAGAACGACTATCCCTCCAGCTACGTATCGACCACCCTGGGGAGGGCGTATTCGATAGAACATCCCTCCGTAATTGCAGTGGTGGAGTTTACGGTACGGGGGATGCTGATAAGGAAAACGCTTGTGGTGGATAAGCTGTCAGGTTCGCAGCTGACAAGCGTATATGATTAATAATATCTTCGCCCTCTTATTTCAGAGGGTGGAGATATTTTTTATGGTAATACGATACCATTTGTTTTTGTCTGTATTTACAGGATATTGTTTCTTGCAGGAAACCGGGCGTACCAAGGATGCGGCTTTGGCGCAAATCTTGGCAGAAAACCTTTTTATAAAGGAAGAGTCGTATTCTGCAATCTCGAAACCATCGGGCAAGCGGTTCAATACTTTATCGTTCAGAAGGTGGGTTTCAAGAACTATTTTGCTGCCGGGTTCGGTTCTGGAAATTGCTTTAAGGGCAGCCTGTTCGACTAAGTCTCTATAAAGGATTCTTACTGCGATAAAAGGTTTTTTGGTTGCAAATAGTCTTATTGACGGAAGGTGGCGTTTATAAATATGAAACTCATTAATAGAAGTTTGGATAAAAAGGAAGTATCTGCTTATTGCTGGAAACTTCCATACATAAAGAATATATACCATACCAAGGGCAAGTATAATGCGTATAGTAACAATACTAATGTGGCGGATAATAAGCACGGATGCTATAAAAAAGATTGTTCCGGTAAAACCAAAAACATACCTGATAAAATCAAAACCATATCTGAAGGTGGACCAAATTCTATAAAAAGTTTTCAATCGAAACCGCTTCCTTTATCCCGCAGGTTATTACAAGCCATGGACTTTTTTGTATGCTGCGCAAACCTGGGTACGATATTTTTTATAATAGATTTCGGTATTCTATATATTACAAATTCTATATCTTTAAAGAATTTCCTTTTGGTAATTATAAACCCAAACCTAGTAGATGGAATTCACTATAACGATATAGCTGGAGCTAAACTTTGGCTTGCATGGATAGGTTTAACCTTTATATTTATGGGGTTAGGGGTAATTATGGCAGAAGTTGTAAACAAGAGACGGGAGCTTATTTTAATATGTTTTTTATTGGTTGCTTTTATCTTTCCTTTATCAACGTTTATTACATGGCCTCCATTGTTTTCAGGAGGGTATACAATCAAATGTATTTTCATGATTGCTTTTGAAATTGTTGTTTATTTCATAGCAGCATCATTTATCATATATCCTTTAATGTTAGTATGTTCGTCTGTAGGTTCCCGGTGTAAACATATATAACTGGCTATATTTGCTATTGCACTGCTGTCATGTGGTACAATATGTATAGGTAAAATATGTATGCGAGGAGGAATTAGTGTGAAAAAGCATAGGTATATTGCTGTAATGGTAACGGTAATGTTGTTAATAAGCGTTGCGGGGCCTTCGCAGGTTTTGGCCGATACGGGCATAGGCGGTCGGTTTACCGACATGGGCAGCCATTGGGGCGATGTAACCGTAGGTAAACTTGTGGGACTTGGCGTCATAAACGGTTACGGTGACGGCACGTTCAAGCCGGACAATACAATCACCAGAGCGGAATTCAGTACCATTATCAGAAAGGCTTTTAAATATGATGAAGTGATCGGCAACTCGTTTGACGATACCAGCAACCACTGGGCTAAAAATGAGGTACACACACTGGTAGAAGCAGGCGTAATCGACAAATCGGAGTACGGAGCTTCTTATATGCCCGATAAAAACATCACACGCCTTGAAATGGCGAAGATGATAGTCCGGGCGGTAGGCATGGTCGAACAGGCAGAAGGTATGGCGGGAGATAATACAAAATTTGTTGACAATAATGATATTCCATCGCAGGACAGGGGCTACATCATCATAGCAAGCGACAACGGGATCATAAACGGATACCCCGACCTGACCTTCAAGCCCTACGGCGAAGCCACCAGAGCGGAAGCAAGCACTATGGTTATAAACGCCCTCGACTACCTGACAGGCATAGAAGAAGAAATGGAGCAGTATAGGAACGGGGACGGGCTTGTGGACGCAAACAAATTACCGGGCAAATCCTTTGAAGAAGAAGGGCTGGCTGACATCGAAGATAGATTGGTAATAGATGAAAGGATTTTGGTAAACTACGATGGAACATACCACCCCAAAGACATTATAGAGGTCGACAAAAAACTGCTGCCCTTGAAATACGAAGGGCTGAAACTGGAAAGCTACAGGTTTGACGCATATGAAGATACCTTCATAAAGGGAACGAACGCTTTTTATTGGGGTCTGGGCAGGCCCGTAGACCTGTTTATTGTCGAAGGAGAATTGTTGGATGAAAGAGATCCAGCCTGCTATACCGCAGTATTTCTTGACAAAAACAATAATTTGATTGTTAAAAAGACCGCATTGTATATAGCAGGGAATCAACTCAATGACCCAATGAACAAAAAAGCGCTGGAGAACTATCCAAACTTGCCCGTATCAAAGTATCAGATTGGGACTCTAAGGGATTCCGGCAAGGTAACGCTTATGTACATGTTAAGCTCCGAAGATGCGGACAAAGTAAAGACGGTATTGCTGTACTATACTGGACATGAAGGTAAGCCCTATAAGTCCGACGTGCTAAAGATAAAGATAGATTAGATAAAAAAGGTGGTTTATATGATTAAATCATGGAAAAACCAAAAGACAATCAGCATAATTCTGGTACTGGTGATGATCATATTGGCTCTGCCCTCATATAACGTTGCGGGGGCAGAGCCTTCCCCTCACAGGCATGTTTTTATTGAAGGGTATTTTGAATACTGGAAGGGTGGGGACGGCATCTACAGGTACCAGTCATATTTTGGTGGCGTTTATGAACTTGGGAGTTCCGATCCGGAAGGGCAGAGGGTAAATATCGTTTTTACCCCGATTACCATCCCGAGTACACATCAATTAACGGCACTGTACGCATATAAATTTGATTGGGACCCAAGAGACGATTCAAAAATAAACGAGTGGCAAATATGGGACACTTTGCAGAGAATTAACCAATATTATGCCTATGACATGCGGATATTTGACGTGGCTGACTATTTAGGGCAATCCGGCACAACCATAATCCCTTATGTTGGCCTTGAACTGCGGGGAACAAGCACAGCCCAAAATATGGGTAATGATGTTTACAGGACTTACGCCTGCTTTGTGGCGGTGTTTACGGACAATGCATATATAGAAGATCCCGAACAGTGGGAGATAGACCACGGGTTGTTAGACCCGCCCGATGACCCTGATGCGCCTGACCCTGACCCGAACTGTGAAGCTATTGCACACATAAGGGCAAGTTATGTTATATCGTTACAGCAAATGGATAGCGTAACGGCAAACAGTGAACAAGGGATAAAATGGTTTGATGCACCGTTGGGAGTGCCTGTCAGCTTGGAGGGTTGGGCCAGGGACTTAAACGATGCAAACATAGACAATAACATAGAACAATGGTATTGGAATATCGGAGGTACGGTTTATACTACTGATAATGTCGCATATAAAAACCCGCCTTCGATTATCGAGACACAAAAAGTTATGTATACAGTATCATTGATGGTGAAGTATAAAGGCAAATGGTCGGAGAAAGCGAAGGTAGGATTAAGGTTTACCGAAATAAGCCCGCCTGCCAGACCTCCCACAACCAGTATCATTGTTCCTGAACCTGTATACCCGATAGAGATAACAAGCAGTGGAGATTACCAAAATACTATTGCATGGAGCTATGAAAGCCCTGTAGATGCACCGTATAAGCATTCTATTGTTTCGATTGACAGAAGCATTGGCGACCATGAATGGGAAACCATTATAAGCAATAAAATTCAAACAGACAGGGAGTTTAAATTTGAAGGCAATGCGGGACAGGAATACAGGATCAGAGTTATAGTAGTAGACCAAAACAATCAAGAAAGCTCTGAAAGCAGCAGAAGTTTCGAGGTAATTAATCCATACCCGGATATTGAGCTTATACTGGATGATAGTCAAGAGGAGCGGTTAGGCATTACGGTAGAGAATCATCTGGACGAAGAAATCGAAAATATATTCAACACTATATACACTTATTGGGATATCAAAAACCAGAATGGAGAAATACTGATTTCAGGCGAAGGGAAAGCCCCTGAATGGGTTGACCTTGATGCACGTTTCACAACCGGGGCATTTACCGTTACCCAATACGCTACAAACATTTTAAATAATGAAGCTCTCGACAGGAAAGAATTTTATAAGTTTGCCGTTTTAGATTTCAGTATTGTTCCGGACGTACTATATGAAGGAGAATATGCACAAGTAATTGATAAGTCAAAAGGGGCTGACAATAAACAATGGCAAATACGACGTGATGAAGAGGATTATTACGCAGATTTAATACTGAATTCTAATGACAAATTCACGATGCGGGAAGCGGGCGTTTATATTGTAAAATTATCGGGGGACGGGTTTTTCTCGCTTACAAGCGATACGAGCAGCACAACTCGAAGCGTTGAGTTCTTATCGACAAAACCCACTGCGGATTTTAATATTACAGGGCATACAAAAATGTATAAAAAAATATCGCTTGACGGTTCTCTGTCAATAGACAAAACCGGTCCTGAATTACAAAGCAAATACCCTATTCTGTTTGAAAATCCCAATACAATGTTTGTTGTGGAACCGTTGGCAGATTTAAACGGGGAGATAGATATATCGAGAAATGACTACGTAAAAGGAATGGGGAAAGAAATAATTGACGGCAGAGTTGTATTCAGGGGTAGGCAAATGCAGGATATCAGGATTGATAAAGAAGGTTGGTATAGGATCAAATACAAGGTAGTCAATGAGATGCGGGAAAGTGACTATGCGGAAAAGAATGTTTATGTACAGTCTGAGCTTTCACCGGTTGTTGGCGTCAATATACCGAATGCCATAGTATATCGTGACCCAAACAATTTATTAAAGGTGGTTTTTGATGTAGTCATCAACTACACCAGCCCGGATGATAAAATCGACACAGATCAAAGCAAGCTGCTTGTTTCGTATGATTATAACGGTGATGGTGATTTCAGTAACGATGGAGCGCATTCGGGTATGTGGGTTACGAAGAACGATGAAAACTTATCGGAATATATCAGTATAGCAGCCAGGAACTTTAAAGAGGACAGGGCAGAATTTACTTTTGTCGTGGATAATGAATACAAAAATCTGTTTGGGACTTTCAAATTTGATTTTCTGGCGGTAGAAGAGCCAGATCCGCCTAATTATATTGATGAAAATAACGGGCTGGAGTATATACCTTCCCAAACAGCCAGTACAGACTGCATAGATGTAAACGAAAAAACCGTATTAGTAGATAATTTAAGGCCAATTATCGATATTTCGACTACTAGAGAATATACGCTAGAATTATTCATATTTGAAATAAATGGCAATAAAATCAATGTTGATGTTTTAATGCAGCAACTGAAAGCTAATAGGATCAATGCTGTTATTTATGTGATAGACAGGGAAGGGAAAGTAGAAATATATAAACCTGATTATTAAAAACAATATACGGACGGAGGTGAGAAAATGAAGCTTACTGGCAAGGTACTGTTAACTATAATTATCATGAATCTTCTATTGAATTGCTTCCCTCACAATTTAGCTTATGGTTCGCAATTAGATGACGCTATTTGGTATATACTGCCCATTCCAAGCAGTACGAAAACTTTCCGGATAGACGGAGGCATATTAACTTACAGGGGAGGAAACTCAAGTGTTCTGACATATAGAGTGCGTGACAACAGTTCAGGGTACTGGTATGCTAGAAATTATACGATAACACGAAGAGAAGATGATAACTATGGTTTTGCGGAGAACTATTACGAATCATCGAGAGATTATAGGTATAGTAATAAATTTTATTACGAACCGACAGATGTCACGTATGTTGTATTGTGCAGAACTACTTATGAAGAAGGGTCGGATTCTTATAGCATTGTACTCCCTGAATCTTCAGGAAGGCTTACATCTATTATTACAGCATATCGGCATCCGGACAAATACCATAAGTATAATGGGTTCTATGCCTATAATAACGGGAATAGCTTTATGTGCGTGGGGCATGAAAGTGACATACGTTGGATTTCAAACGAAGAGTTTCCACCGGGGTATTACTCGCTTACAAGGCAGATAATACAGTTTCAAAATAACAGCAGCGGTGTTATCACTTTAAATCCAGGACAATTCTATGACGGAATATATGCCAATGGCAGACATATTGTTGTTGGAATTGAAAGGGAAGAATTAATATCGACCGGCCCGAACTATAATGTCACATATACCTCTGATAATGGCACTAGCTGGATAAAACACCTTTCTTCCCATAGAATAAGCGCATTATATACAATCAACGGAAACCTGATAGGCAGAAATGGGCGAAATATATATATAGCAAAAGACGCTCTCGGAACCGAATGGGAACTAAAACTCACAACAGCTACCGATATTGCGGATTACTTTTACTACGATAACAAGCTTTGGTTCATTACCGCCGATTGGAGGTTCTATTCATCAACCGATGGTATATTGTGGATAGAAAGGCGATTAAGTATTCCGGGTGGTTATGTTTTACGCAGTGCGGCTTTTGATGATTATAATTTGGTTGTTGCAACTACAGAGGAAAGAACCGTAGGTGTTATCCCTGGCAGTTGGCTTTTTAATGCTAATGCTATTCCGGCTATATCAATAATCCAACCTGCAAACGGTTCGGAGTTTGACTATAACGGGACCATTACTGTAAGCGGGCAAGTTCGTGACGAAAATGCAGGCGATATCTTAACTATAAGATATACGATAAATGGAGCCCCTTCACATAACAACAAAGTTTTAACTACCATAACAGCTAACGGCAATAATCAAAATTTTACGGCAACTATACAATTGAGCGGAACCATCCCGGAACAAGCAACATCTATGACTATTTGGGTTACAGATAACCAGGGGGGCACATCAAACACTATTACCATAAACAATATAAGGTTTAATCACCCGCCTTCCATACAGAGCATTAATATTGATAAGACGTCACTGATTAACGATCAAGAAATTAATATAAACGGCAGTATAAGAGATGTTTCCCAAGGACGGCAAATAAACTTATACTATACCGTCTCGGGTATATCCGAGCATACTAACAAGAAAGCTACTCTGATTAACCCTGCCGTTTTAATATCAAACGGAGGGAATTTAAACTTCCAAGCTAAAATACCTTTAGACAGCAATATACCATCCGGCAAGTACGTATTAAAGATATGGGCCGATAATGGCAGAATGTCTTCGGAAATTTATAAAACAGATATTGAAGTAAGAAGCATATTGAATATTATCAATCAACTAACATCATCCTATATACCGACATACAAAAACGAAGACATAAGATGCGTTGTGATAAATACTGACAACAATATAACCGGCAGCAACGAAAATAATAATATGATTAGTAATATCTCCAATTTAATAAAAGATTTGGATAGCAACCTGTTTTTTATCGGTAGGGATGGCAGTACAAGAGCCTATATTGAAAATAATCTTACCAATATGTTTAAAATGAATACGGTAAACTATGTATTACCCACGCAAGTAAATTCACATTATTTGCTGGATTACATTCTAGAAAAGCATAGAGAATTTGAGCCAATTGAAACCAGTCTATATGTGACGGGAGATTATTTGAAAAATAGCTTGGGGTTTACGGACATAGAAAAGGATTATAGCGATATAACGATAAGCGACAAACTAAAGGGAAATCAGGTATTAGCGAATACACTTAAAACGCCGAAACAAGGTAGTATGCAAATAAGGTACACTCACGACCCGAGCGTGTTTGACAACCCCGCAGCTACTCATGAAAAAAGCAATGGCTTATGGAGAGTAATTGAAAACATAAACGATGAATATGTATTAGACCGGGCATCGCCAGAGCTTCGGGGCGAATGGATAATGGAAGTGAAAGCCTCGGACACCACGGGTGATGCAAGGTATGATAAATATTCGGATGTAGAGATGTATCTGTTCATTGTCCATGAAAAACCAAAAGCTGTAGTAGAATCGGCTGTAAGAGAAAATGGTATCATATTGTCAGGCAGGAATTCATACGATATAGACTATCAGTACAGTAAGCCTAATAACGGGATACAGGAATATTTGTGGCGATATCAGCTAGAAAACGGTGACTGGTATGATTGGAGTACGTCAGTAAATACCATCATCCCAAAAACTATGGGCGGTCAAGAAGTTGTCAATTACAGCTTAACCGTATGGGACTACCACGGGGCTTCGGATACAGTGGTAGAAGCCCTTATCCCAAGCGAAGAATTACAGCTACAGTTATTGGCTAAACTTAACCCGGAAGTTTCATCCTTTAGCCTGACCAGTATACCGAGCACAGAAGCGTTAAAAGTAACGGATATAATAACAGTATCGCCCGATGAAGTAGACAGGATAGAATTTGCCCTCTATAGCAATGATACCCGACGCACCGGATTGGTTCAGCTTAACAGCCCAAGCGATATACTCGAAACAGACGGGATAGAAACTGCATGGAAGGATATTAGGGATTACGTAATAACTCCAAGGGATATTAACAATTCGTACCTGCGTGACGGTAGTTATACAGCTATACTGAAAGCCGCATCAGATAAAGCAACAGCGGAAAAAGAATGGGAGATAAGGATAGAAACGCCAATAGAATTAGCACCTGATATGCCCGGTGAAATAGCCGCAGGCAATGCTGCAACCCTAAAAGCAGAGACTTCAAAATATGTAGAAACGATAACCATAACATTGTTGGGAGACATTATAACGCTTAATGATAACAATAACATAGTAGTGGGCAACAAAAAAGTATGGGAATATGAATACACTCCGCCAAATAATCTGCCCGATGGTTATTATACGGCAGTATTTACCGCAAAGACATATAACGGGGAAACTCAAATAGTAGAAAAAGAGTTTAGATTGCAAAATTTAATGCTAAAAGATTTTGCAATAACCGACATGGTGAACCACCCGTGGCATACCTTCCCGATAGCGAAGGACGATCTGCCGGTTGATTATAAGACGGGGTATTACGTGACATTTAGGATAGATTCTCTGGGCAACCCGGACGCCGTACGGGCGGAAATCAGGATAAACGGAAGCCTGGACAAAACGGTGGATATGGTGCCGGTAGGCTCGTCCGGCCCGTACCAGATATGGCAGGGCAGGTACTATGCAGGGGCAAGGACGGCTGTTGGCTCGGTTATAACCTTTATACTGACGGCCGATAAAGGCGAGAGCACGTACGACTATAACACCCGCGAAGGGTGGGACGGAAGGGCCCTGACAGTTACGGGGACCGCCCTGGAAGATGCCAGAGTGAACAGGATCTATTGAATTGTAAACGAAAAGCACCTCCGGGGAGGCCGCTGCAGGCCGATGAACCGGAGGGCTATTTTTTATGGGGAGGGATGAGGATGAAAGAGAATAAGAAGCTTATACTTATATGCCTCGTATCGCTCGCGGTGATACTGATGGCACCCTTTATACGGGGGTATGTAAGCACCCTTGTGCTGGGATATAACCTGTACGATTTGCCGCAGGGGGAGCTGCATGATATATACGATAATATGCAGCCGGACGATAAAAGCGATACGGACCGGGACATGGATAAGGCTGCGGGCGACCTGCCGGCTCCGGGGGATGTATAGGATGGGGACGCCGGGTATGTGCGCAGCTTTGGTACTAGGGGTTATAGCGGAATATACCTTGATACGGTTGATGAATAACCGGGGGTATGCAGTTCCCGAAAGAACGGGTCCGGTTTTGTGTGTAGCCGCAGGGCTTAGCTGTGGTTCTGTGGGCTACCTTTATTCTTCAATATATCTTGCCGTAATATACGGTGTAACGCTTACCGTACTGTTGACGGCGGCGGTAGTGGATATCCACTACAGGGAAATACCGGCATTCCTTTACCGGGCTATATTATGCATGGGAGTTATAAACTTCATTGTAAATCAAAATTCTATATGGTCCTATGCGGCGGGATTTTTATTGTCCGGCCTTATATTTTTGGGTCTGGCCCTTATAGGGGGCATGGGCGGCGGCGACGTAAAATTGATTGCGTCGCTGGGATTACTGTTCGGGTACGTTAAGATTATTTGTATTATGGTTATAACATTCCTTATCGGCGCCTGTGCAGGCTGCCTGCTTATGCTGGGGGGAAAGGTGAAAATGAAAGATGCGATACCCCTGGCGCCTTTTGTTTATGCTGCGGTTATTATTACAGTCATCAAGCTTTAACGCACACGGAAGGGGACTTACGGGAGGAAAGGAGGGCGTTACATGAAAAATCTAAGGAGGCACATGTACAATGTGGCGGTGTTGAGCCGGAAGCTGGGAAGTCGATACGGGCTGACGGGGAAGGAAATGAAATGTCTGGGGATGGCGGCGGGTTTTCATGATGTAGGTAAGAAATTCATCTCTAGCAGTATACTTTTCAGGAAAGGTAAGCTGACGCCGGGAGAATACGAAATAATAAAGATGCACCCGGTTATTGGGGCCGATATCCTACGGAAGGACGGGTTCGATCCTGCAGTGGTTGAGGCGGTGAAGCATCATCACGAGCGGTGGGACGGTACCGGTTATCCCGACGGGTTGAAGGGTGAGGAGATACCGCTGTATTCGAGGATTATATCCATTGCGGATGCATACGATGCCATGGTGAGCGGGAGGCCCTACAGGGAACCCGTTGCTTCTTTTAAGGCGGTCAATGAGATATTCCGGTGTTCGGGTACGCAGTTCGACCCGGAACTGGTGAAACTGTTTCTGACAATTCAAAAGGAGGATGAGCTGGTATGTTCAAGATAGGTTTGGACCTGGGTTACGGGTATACGAAGGGAGTTAACGAGGCGGGGAGGAAGGTGGCTTTCCCGTCACTGGTAGGTGCTGCGTACGACAGGAAACTGGGGAGCATTTTTGCCGGAAAAGCGCATGAGGATATTATTGAAAATATGCACGTGGTGATAAGCGATGGGCGTAACGGCCAGGAGTATTTTGTAGGAGAGCTTGCCAGGAGGGAAGGTAAGAACACTTCATACGCGTTTGACGAGGACAAGATAAACCATCCCAACACAAGGGCCTTGCTGGCGGCCGCGTCGTTTTTGCTGTTCCCTGAGGAGGAGGTGCCGGTCCACATAGTTTCCGGGCTTCCCCTGGAGCAGTATGTGCATCAGAAGAACGAGTTCAGACGAATGCTGGAGGGGTTCAAGGCGGTTGTAGGGATAAAAGGGAGCGACAGGACCAGGGTTGTGAAATTCCAGAGGGCTACGCCCTTTATGCAGGCTGCCGGTGCCGTGTATTACGCAATAATGGACGAGCTGGACAGGTACCTTGTGGAAGGTGCGTATATAGGGCTTGTGGACATCGGGTTCAGGACGACCGACTATATCGTGTTCGTGGTTAACAAGGGGAAACTGGTGCTGCGGGAGGACCTGTCCGGGACCCTGGATATGGGGATGTCGGCGCTGAACAATGCGGTAGACAAGCTGTTCACTCAGAGGACGGGAACAAGGCTGGACATAGCAGAGCTCATGCACCTGGTCGAGAGCGGGAGTATTTACTATCGGGGCGAGAAGATCGAGTTCGGCAGGGAGGTAGATGCGGTAAGGAGCGAGGTGGCAAGGGTGCTCAAGGACAGGGTGAAGGTGGTATGGGGCAATAAGCTGGACTTTTTCCATACCGTATTCCTGGCCGGCGGAGGAGCAAAACAGCTGAAGGGGCATATGAACGACCTGTATAGCAACGTTGTGACGGTGAAAAACGCCCAGATGGCCAATGCCCTGGGATTTCTAAAGGTCGCGGAACTGGAAGAAGGAAGATAATCTATATCTTTTAATTGAATTGTGTAGATGCAGATTAATTGATGGGATTTGAATTAGACAATAAGCGTGTAAAAACGTCCGCACTTATTGGAATGTGCGGACGAATTTAATACGGAGGGGATGAAAGATTGAACAGTAAAGAAGTAAAAGGAGTAGAAGAAATATCCAAGATCAGCACATCTATAGCAGGGCCTGAAAATAAGCTTGGGGAAAAAATCGATACTCTCTTTGACGGTTACAAGGAGAATACGGAAGCTATTAACAGGCTGGAGGCCAAATTTGACCAGTTAGCGGAAAAGGTAGATAAACAAGAGGTAGAAATAAGAGTAACCATGGGTGCAAATAGTATCACGGTATTCCTTTAATATATGAAGTATCATGGACGGACGAACCTGTATTTACAGGTTTTTTTATTTTGTCTATCATTAGATACGTGTTTACAGCTTAATCCCTTGCGAATACTGGGATTGAACGCTGTAAAAGCGTAATTTGTAAACATTGCATGTAAACATGTTCAAAGCCTGTTATTTACAGGAGGATGGGTACTTAGAACTTGATTTTGTAAACATTTCATGTCCTGGTTTTGTTTACAAACTGTAAAATTATTGTGCCAAAACTCTTCATTTTACTTGGTTTGAGCATGTAAACACGATTTGTTTACAGAATGATGAATTAGCACTCTTAATGTAAGTAGATATGCGGTGTGCAGGGTGTTTACAAGTACATTCTGAACGAAACGGATAGGCGGGTGGTTAAATGGCTGCGGTGCATAGCTTCAGACTGAAAAATGAGGATCATGAGCTTGAGAAGATACTTGCCGGGAAGAGCGGCAAGGAGAAGAGCGATTTTATACGGGAAGCCCTGGGTTTTTACATCAGGTATGCGGATAAAATCAACAAGTTAGACGAGATCTCCTCGGGGATACGGGATATATTAAGCAGGTTGGACGGCATGTCAGTCTGTCGGTCCGTCGGTCATGAAGAGAACAGAGAGGCAGAGCAGGACCGTGATGATTATGAGCAGATACTTTCAGAGAGCGTGAGGGACCTGCTGAACCTTTAGGCATTCACAAACAATGACCGGAGAATAGAAAGGCCTTTGTAAGGGCTTTTTTATTTTGCCCCGGTAGTCCAATTATATATCCAACCGTATATCCAAGAGGTGTACCAAGTGACTTGGACGTGTAATTGGACAGGGTAGGGGGCTGAAAAGCAAATTTTATATGACGGTAAAGGCCAGCATTTTCAAAGGGTTTAGGGCCCGCCGCCTCTTCCGTTATTGTGCTGCTCACCTCACCCTTTCCGCTCCTGACCCCCCTCTCACACCATACTTCGTAACCATGGCATGATAGGGGGGTCAGGAGCGGGGTTCGGTTCGCATGTTATGGTGTGAGAGGCGGCGGGTTTTTTGGGGGGAAATATCTGGGATGGTGAGAGTGGGGTTTTCGAGGCGTTCGTCCAGGGGTCTTTTCGAGATATTTATTCAGGGTCTTTTCAGAGGGGTTTCCCGGGGTATTTATTAGGGTATTCGTTTGAGGTGTTATTTAGGGTATTCTTTCAGGAAGAGGAGGTCTTTATGATTATTGAAAAAGCGAATCATGATACGTCGGAAGCTGTCTCGGACAATTGTACACTATCGGGTCTGAGATGTCCGGAATGCGGCAGTGTGAATGTAGTACCTTTTAAAAATGTTGCTGCTGCAATTAAACTGGTTGTTGAAGATGATGAATATATCTGTAAAGATTGCCTGTTTGATTTTAAGGTGCCGGTTTGATTGGATATTCCAGCGTACGGCTTGGGGCCGGGATGAGGCAACAGCCGGGCAAGAGCAACCCTTTTGGCATACGCCAAAAGCCGTGACCCCCCCACTGCGCTGCGCTTGCGGGCGGGGTCCGCACCCCTTGCCCGCTGCCTGTTCACTGCGTTCCAGGCCCCCCCCTTTTTTGGAATGTCCGGGTCTCACGCTTAATCTCATATAGAACGTGCCCTACGGCAACAAAGAAGAAGATCGCTTCCTTGTTCCCTGGGTCCTTTCAGCATACCGTGTCCTTATGTTAAGCCCGTGAATAGGGCAGGACACCGTATGCTCGATTACTTCCCGGGGTTTTACCACCCATACCCCACCGGGAGGAACCGATTCCTCCTGAACCCGGTCGCAATACACCGACATATAGTGTCGGTGTATTTGCGTTTAAGGCATCGGTGCAGGGTATTTTGTTGTATTTTTATTTATTCGGAAGCGGAGGTGAAAGGATGTTAGGGAAGCGGAAAAAACTGCGTTGAGTGCAGGCGGTGGAATACAAGCACAAGCAATAGCAGCCCGCACCGGTCAAAGTGAAATCGGGCTGCCAGAACACACAGCCGGAGCCGTGTATGTTCATTATATCACCGGCCCCGGGCAATTAAAAGGAGGGCCATTATAATGACAAGGGTTAACTTTTACAGTCTCAGGTTAGTGAAAGAGGATGGTGGGCTATATGATGTACCGGAACTGAATTGTCCGCAAGCGGTACATAAAGCGGCAAGAGAGATTTTACTTCTGCACGAGAAGCCGGAAGAGCATTTTTGCATAATATGCCTGAACGCCAAGAACCGGATTGCCGGGGTACATACGATAGCGATTGGTTGTCTAAACTCCGCTATAGTCCATCTCTGGGAAGTATATAAGGCTGCGGTATTAAACAATGCTAATTCAATAATCTTGCTGCATAATCATCCGAGCGGTGACATTAATCCGAGCCAGGAGGATATAAAAACAACTAAAAGGCTGGTGGAAGCGGGCGAAATAATGGGGATTAATGTTTTAGACCATCTTATAATAGGCGATGACGGGTATATGAGCTTCAGGGAAGGAGGTTTGATGGGTGCGCGCTGGGCAGGTCGATCTTGTTGATGACGTATATGAGTTTCAGAGGAGGTTTGATATAAGGGACGGAAGAAATTCCGGCGGGGGCCGCAAGGCCCTTGCGCCGGACGGCAGATAAATTAGGCAGAGGAACAAATCCCGGGAGTGAAAAGCTCCTGGGTCGCCGGGCAAGAGCAACCCTTTTGGCATTCGCCAAAAGCCGTGACCCCCCCATAAAATGGGCGGGGTCCGCACCCCTTGCCCGCTGCCTGTTCACTGCGTTCCAGGCCCCCCCCTTTTTTGGAATGTCCGGGTCTCACGCTTAATCTCATACTGAATGTGCCCTACGGCAACAAAGAAGAAGATCGCTTCCTTGTTCCCTGGGTCCTTTCAGCATACCGTGTCCTTATGTTAAGCCCGTGAATAGGGCAGGACACCGTATGGAATTTTTGTGGCATACTTGCGGGTCGATTTGTCTTCCAAATCCCCACCATAAAATTATATCCGGCGGCTTGGGGCCGGTGTCAAGGACCGCGAAAAAATTTTTGTGTGAAGCTGTACTTTCGGGGCAAGCACAAAAATTTTTTCTGCTTTTTCCTGTGGAAAATCCTTGACACCGGCCTGCCGCCGGCTTGTTTGTAGTTGGGGGATTTGGAAAATTTGATTTTTTAATATCTCTGTGAAGGAGGCGGTTTTGATGAGAGGAAGGTAACGGGTTTAAGTTTGGTTTGGTGTTGCTGGTGGGAAACGGACAGGCGGGTATGGAAATTAAAAGGGAAAAACGGCTTTTTGAATGGGATATTCTGTGGTAAAATAATTTTGAAGGAGTTGAGCATATGGAAGAAAAGATATTTAACCTGATTGAATCTATGTACAGTGAGATGAATAAGAGATTTGAACAAATGAATAAAAAATTCGAGCAAATCGATGAAAAATTTGAGCATGTGGACAAGAGATTTGATGAAGTTAATACTAAAATTGCAGGGCTTGAAAACAAGCTTGGGGGAAAAATTGATGCCCTTTTTGACGGGTATATACAGAATACAGAAGCTATTAATAGGTTGGAGACCAAACTTGATGCATTGGCTGAAAGGGTAGACAAACAGGAAGTGGAGATAAGGGTTATCAAGGGTGCAAAGTAAGGTACATAGGACATTCGTATAAGGATGAAAGCTTCCGGTCTTTCGGGACCGGAGGTTTTTTTTACTTTTTGGGCGGACAGGAAGAGCCTGGGCGTTGAAAGAGGCGGAATTGGAAGTAAGCACTGGTACAGACGGTTTTGAATAGGGCGCAATGCTGCAGGATTGAGTGATACTTTTCAGGGCAAGGAATATATCGCAAAGGAGATGGTTGCATGCAGGTTACCGAGAGGGATATTGAAATTTTGGGATGGATAAACAGAATGAGGTTTGCAACTGCAAAGCAGGTGGGTATTAGGTTTGGAATCGGCATTTGGTATACGTATAAGAGGCTCAGAAAACTGGATGTTGAGGGGTACCTGGTTCACGTGAGGCCGCTCAGGGATGCTCCGGGAGTATGGCTGTGTACGGAGGCGGGGGCTAGGATGTCGGGTACCGGGCTGTGGGCTCCGCCGAGGAAGATCAATATTGCTACGTTCAGGCATGACCTTGGGGTTATCGACCTGAGCATTGAGCTTGAAAAAAGGGGCGTGTGGTTATCGGAAAGGGAGTTGAGACGAGGAGGGGATTACAGGAAAAAGGTACCGGACGGTGTTCTGCTTATGGAAGGAAGAAGGATAGCATGCGAGCTTGAATTAACAAGGAAGTCGGTAAGGTCCATGGACAGGAATTTAGCGATATACAAGCGGAATATAGAGTACGACGAAGTCTGGTATTTTGTTGACGGTGCAGCGGTGGAGAATGCAGTGAGGAAGGCAACGGAAGGGATTGATTTTATCAGGGTAATAAAGCTGGAGGAGGTGTTGAAGGATGCATAACCGATTGTGTGATACCGACAGGATTATGATTGCTGCCCTTGGAATAGGGGTTTTTTTGTTTTTTTGGCCGGCGCTGCCGGTTGCGGCGCTTATGTATGCGCTTGCGGAAGGCTTTAAGGATAAAAAGCTAATGGTGTATGGTACAGGTGCCGTCATAGGAATGGCCTTTGCGGTATTTCTGGCCTTTGGATTCAAGGAATTTGTATTTGAGTATTGCCATCAGCAGGTAATGCTTTTTAAACGCCTGGCAGGGCATCGGAGCGGCGGGACTATAAACTGGGCTGTGTTCGTTAAGGCAGGGGTACCCATAGGGGTTGTAATGGGCCTAATAATTGAAATGATAAAGGCATCCCGGCCGGAATGGATGAAAGATAGGCACGATAAACCGGGAAAAACAATCTCCGGGAAAAAGGCCGCGGAGATGATGGAGAGGCTGGTTCATCCCCCGGAGGGTACGGCGCTGGGGATAAGCATGGACGGGAAGCCGGTACATGTTACGGACGCGGAGCTTAATGGCCACTGTCTTGTCCTGGGGGCCACCGGAGCCGGTAAAACCACTACGCTCATGAATTTTGTGGAGAGTGCGGCGCTCAGGGGCATACCCCTTATTGTAGTGGACGGTAAGGGAGAGATTGAGTTTATGGAGCGGGTAAGGAATATTGCGAAGAGGTGCGGCAGGAGGTTTTTCGGGTTCTCCATGGCCGCCGATAGCGGCTCTCTGCATTACAATCCGCTGAGGAGGGGGAACTACTCGGAGTTGAAGGACAAGCTGATTTCCATAACCGAGTGGACCGAGCCGCATTATAAGCTGATGGCGGAGAGGTATCTGCAGTCGTCAATAAGGGTGCTCCAGATGCTGGGAGTGAAGATTGATCTGAGCAATATTGCGGATTTGCTGGATCCGGGGGACATCGTCCTTGCCGCCAGGAAGCTGGCCAGGGAGGGGATGATTGACGAGTACGAGCTTAAGCGGTTTGCGGGGATGGTGGAAGAGTCGAAGAGGGATATCGGGGGGCTGGTGAACAGACTTGCGGTTTTTGCGGAGAGCGAGATAGGGCATCTTCTAAAGGATACGGATGAGGATGAAGATACAACCATTGACCTGGTATCCGCCATAGACAGCGATGGAGTTGTATTTTTTAGTTTAGACAGTCTCAGGTTTCCGGAGTATTCGCGGCTGCTGGGTAGGCTTATTGTGATAGATCTGAAGACGACGGCGGCAAGGATGTTCGGGAGGGGAAAGAAGGTATTCAGTATCTTCGATGAGTTTGGGGTATTTGCCGGGTCCCAGGTGACCGATTATATTAACAAGTCGAGGGGCGCGGGATTTCACGTTATCTTAAGCACTCAGGAGCTTGCTGATCTGAGAACGGGCGGAGAAGAAGAGCTGATGGAGCAGGTGCTGGGGAATACCAACATCAAGATAATTCATCGGCAGGACGTGCCGGCATCGGCCGAACTGCTGTCGTCGTTGATAGGTACCAGGGAGGATATGTCAATTACCAGACAGATTGACCAAGCGGGAATGACCGGTATGGGTACCGTCAGCGAGCAAAGGAGTTTTATCGTGCATCCGGATGAGATAAAGAGGCTGGGCGTTGGAGAGGTTTTCATGCTGAAAAAGTTTCCGGAATTTGAGATAAGGAAGGTAATAGTTAGAAGAGTATAGAATATTTTAAAGATGGCATTACAATGCTACAATAATGAAAAATAACGGAGTTTATACTAACTTTAAGAATATCCTATTCGATAAGCGGAGGTGTATATTATGAAGTCAGAAGAAAAAGCTGATATTTCAAACAAGTCAATTGAACAGGTAAAGAAATTTGAAAGAAAAAAGAAGATGCTTTTAAATAAAATTATTAGAAAAATCGAAGAGTATCCTTTACATAGAAATAATGGTGATGATAAAGATGTCTTAAAGAAAATACATGAAAAAGCTCGTGTAGAATTATTGATAAAACATAGGAAGTTTCTTACCACTAGGGGGAACATGATTATTGACAAGTATTTCGCTAATGGTACCGATATAATCCCTGAAAATATTGAGCCTCAGTTAGTTCCCGTTCGTGATAAGCTACAATGGGACATTTTTAAAACGGCCAGGTTTACTTGGAGTTTGCCATACACATTTGGATATGGAAGAAGACTATGTTTTTTAATAATGGATAGAAGTAATGGTAAATTAATAGGAATTCTTGGATGTCAATCTCCTACTCTAGGTTTGTCACTAAGAAATCAATGGCTAGGTCTTAAAGGCAGAGAAAAGGTCTATAAGTTGAATGAGACTATGGACATATTTACACTGGGAGCCGTACCCCCATATAATATGCTTTTAGGAGGGAAATTGGTTGCGATGTGCTCGGTATCAAATGAGGTTAGGAATTTCTATAAAGAGAAATACGGTAATAGAAGAACCGAAATGGAGGATAATCCAGTATCGCCTAATTTAATTTTGTTGACTACGACTTCAGCATATGGAAGGAGCTCACTTTATAATAGAGTTAAGTATAAAAATGAGCTGTTATGTTTTTCTTTAGGTTATACAAAAGGTATTGGAACATTTAAGTATACCGATGAGATATGCAACTTAATGAAAGAATATTTGTTAATGGATGGGATAAAAGTGGAAGGCGGTTATGGTAACGGACCTAATTATAAATTTAGACTAATTAACACAACCCTGAGAAAGATTAATGAAGAAATAGATATAAAGAAACGTTTGAAAGTAAAGAGTATTAATGAGCTAGTCCAGCATGATGTCCAACGGGAAGTATTTTTATTTCCTTTAGCGGCTAATGTAAAGGAATATGTCAGTGGATTGGACAACGAAATAAAATTTCATGATTATAAGTTTAAAGAATTGGCTGATTACTGGAAAGAAAGATATATGAAGAATAGGGCAGAAAGCAATACGTTATGGAAGAAATGGGATAAAGGTGAAATAAAAAGAAGCTTACTAATTAAGGATATATAAGGCTGTTATTTAGTTTTTAATATTTATTTTATACTTAGAAGCCTGCAGTGTATAAACTGTGGGCTTTTTTATTTATATGTAATATCATAACATTGAAGGATAATAACAGTTTTTGTGGAATTAGGATATAAAAGGTGGGATTGTTTAGAAATAAGAGTTTTTTTACTAAAAGTAAGAAGTAAATTTGTAGTTTTGAAAGGTCTTATATACATACGGGAGGATTGTAGATGGAAAATCAAACCGTATTTTCACAGTTACCGGAAGCTTTAGTGGATGAGATGTTATTGAAGAGCGAAAAAATTGGAGAAGAGTTGTTTAATTCTTTCATGAAATTACAAAAGAATAAAGAAGAAATTAGAAAGCAACTGAAGGACAAAGGAATCTTAAAAAATGATAGTGATTTTGGGTATCCTGGGATTCCAACAACTTGTGGAGTGGACGGTTCATATGTTGTTGAAAGGTTACTTTCTACTGATCTCATAGCATGTGCAGCAGTCGCTATTGAAGGATTGGCACCTCCATCAGAAACAAGATATTGGCAAAAACCGAACCATCTCGTATTCATTTCTCCTGAAAGGCATAATCCTAGCAGTGGAACAGTTATTAGAGGTATTATGATGGGAATGGAATTTAATCTAGCTGTTAAAGCTCCTCATGATGTAGTGATGTTAGACGGTTCTCTTACAACACCTTTGATATATATGAATCAGGCTTTAAATAGCTTGCCAGATTATGGGAACGGACACCTTAGTGAAAAATTAACGAATGAGTTCAAAGAGTTTTTGATCTCATATAAAACTATAATTGAAGCTCCAAGGACGGATAAATTGTGGGTCGGTTTACCTAAATATACTACACGAAGGGAATTAGGCGAAAAATTCGGTTGGCCTTCATATTACGATGATAGAGCAATTTTAACCTCCCTTCTATTACCAGGAGAGTTTACTGTGCCAATACGTTTGGAGAAACCTGAACAACCATGGCATTTAAAGGTACCTTTAAAAGATAATGAGCTTACTAAATTAAGAGACGAAGTTCTAACAGGCATTAATAGACTTTGTGTAGTTTATTATAGACCACATAGATGGACACCGGCTTTAAGGATAGAAATGGCTTATTCCATTGCAACTAACCGTTCCCGATTAGCTATTCTGTTTCAAGGGCTTAAATATCAGAGTAGCACTGCTGGCATCATGGAACCTTATCCTCTTTATTTGGCCGATAGAATGGTAAAGCATCTAGGTAGTGCTATCCCAGCTTTTAGGCAGACCGCTACTCGTAGGATGACTGAATTATATAGCGGAGATATATCTGAAATATTCTTTAATATGCATGGATATAGGACAGAAAGGGGGAAATAGAAATGAGTAGCAGTATTCAAAATCTATTAAGTATTTCTGAACGTATCGGTACAATAGGTTCACCTTCTTCAACAAGTGAACTGTCCTTGGACATTTTGGGAACTGCTGTTAATAAGAAGCTAGTTGGAGAATTGGCGTTTTTCAGTTTTTCTCAGGAAGGAAAAGCACATTATGCATTAGGTCAGATAACAGAAGTACAATTGAGAAATATTTGGCTTGAAGATCCGACTATGAGATCACTTGCTAGACAAAGAGGACAAGTTAACCCCGTAAGCGGACAGCAGGATACACATCTTGGGCAGATGGCGGTCAGCGCTGTTTTTAGCGACGAGGGTAACCGGTATGAACCAAGTATTTTGGGAACAGTTCCGGCTACCGGCACGTTTATTAATTTAGCAACTGAGGCTATGCTGGACAAATTATTGGAAAGATATAAAGATGAGATTTTTTATTTAGGACATGTATATGGATCAAAACCTAAATTACCACTATGGTTTAAACATTTCGGTAGAGGACCACATGGAGCAGGAGAAGCTTATCATCTAGGGATATTTGGAAAGACCGGTTCAGGGAAATCAGTTCTTGCCAAAATGATTCTTCTTGCATATGCTAGGTACTCTGAAATGGCTATTTTTGTTATTGATCCTCAAGGAGAATTTTCAAAAGATGTGAGGGGGCAAATTAGAACTGAAGGATTTCCTTTGAATTTGGCAGATATATTTAAGAGAATGAGTAAAAAAGTAATAGTTAAGAGCATTAAAGATTTAGTATTGGATAGATGGGATCTTTTTAGTGAGATTCTATATGAGTCTCCCTTTTTTGATCGTCTTACAATACGGAAAGGTGAAAATAGAAATACTGCTTGCGAATTATTGGCTGAGAAGTTAGACAAAAGTAAGGTGAAGTTAAAGGATTTATATAGTCGTGAGGCTTTTGAACGTGCATGGAAGATACTTGGTGATAAAAATATACAATGCCAAATATATAAAAGTGATACATCACGTAATAGATTTATAGCTGCATATGAAGAAGCAGATAAAGATGATTTTTTCAATAGCTATTGGGCACCCATAACCGAGTTGTTTAGAAAGGAACGAGATGGCGCAATAAGTGTTGATGCCTTAATTAATCAGGTGTTCAACCTTGATGGAGACAACCGCCCAGTGGTTATCATTGATTTATCGAAAGAAACGGCTACTGGGCTTTTCTGGAACGACACAATCCAAGCATTGGTTATAAAAAGGCTACTAGATGCAATCGGTTATTTAGCAGAAACGGCATATCAAGAAAGCAGGTTTCTGAATACGTTAGTTGTCTTAGATGAGGCCCATAGACTAGCTTCAAGGGAAAAGAGGGAAGATGAAAGACAGGAAAGAGTGAGGCTCTCTTTAATTGATGCAGTAAGAACTACTAGGAAGTATGGACTTGGATGGATGTTCATTAGTCAGACACTTTCCAGTTTGCATAGGGAGATTATAAATCAGCTTAGGATCTTATTTTTTGGATTTGGATTGGCTTTAGGGACAGAATTTATATCTTTAAGAGAAATTATTGGAGGAGATCCTAATGCTCTTAAACTATATCAGACTTTTCGTGATCCTCATAGCTCTTTTGATATAGCATCCAGACAGTATTCATTTATGAGTGTAGGACCAGTTTCACCATTGTCCTTTGCTGGGTCTCCGTTGTTTTTTACAGCTTTTAATACGCCGGAGGAGTTATTCAAAGCGAATAGGATAGGTGAATGGTAGAATAACTGTTAATGTGGGTAAACAACTTTGATGGTGGTTTACAGAAATAAGCATAAAAAATTATACAACATTTCAAACAACTTTCATGGTGGGGGTGACAATTTGAAGATAGGTTTAATAGATGTTGACGGTCACAATTTTCCAAACTTGCCTTTAATGAAAATATCTGCTTTTCATAAAAGTTTAGGTGATGATGTAGAATGGTTTTTCCCTTTAAATCGATATGACAGAGTATATGTTTCTAAAGTATTCGATTTCACACCAGATTATGAAATGTGCATCCAGGCAGATGAAATAATTAAAGGTGGAACTGGATATGGACTTGAAAACAAATTACCTTACGAAATTGAAAATATTTATCCTGATTATGAACTATATGGAATAAAAAATGTTGCTTACGGTTTTCTAACGAGAGGCTGCCCAAGAAATTGTCCGTTTTGCATAGTAAGTAAAAAAGAAGGAAGGTACAGTTATCAAGTAGCGTCTTTAAGACAATTTTGGAATGGACAAAAAGAGATTAAACTATTAGACCCTAACTTACTTGCTTGCCCTGACAAAATAGAATTACTTGACCAACTTATAGAGAGCAAAGCATATATTGATTTTACTCAAGGGTTAGATATAAGGCTTATGACAGATGAGGTAATTGACAAAATTAAGCAACTAAAGTTAAAAATGCTTCACTTTGCCTGGGATACAAATGAGCAGTCAGACTTAATAATCCAAAACCTTAAATATTTTAAAAAGCAAACTGATATAAACATGAGGAAAACTAGGGTTTATGTATTAGTAAATTATAATACCGAATTCGAATTTGACTTATATCGTATATACAAGTTGAAAGAACTAGATTATGTATGATGCTCCCCATTGTCAAGACAATTTTTTTGCCGGGCTAAGTTAGGTCTCCTTTCTTTTATTTTAGATACTTACATCAATACACTCTGTTGGTGGATGTCAAGGGCGAGCGTATGCGAGTTCACTTGGCCCTTGACATCCAATCCGCATACATCCTTTTGCTTTCCGGTCTGTTATGACAGACCGGCTGCCTTCCGACGAGGACGGGGTTTGGGGCAGAGCCCCAAGGTTTTATACAACTGCCGGAAGTTGCTGACAGCCTCCAAAATAGTATTCTGCCGGTGTTTTGTAGCCCAATGACTGATGTGGTCGCCTGTTGTTATAGTATTCAACATATTCCTGAGTTATTTGCCTTAGCTGATGCCCGGTTTCGTATTCTTCCAAATATAGCTTCTCCCATTTGTAAGACCTGAAGAACCTCTCTATCCTTTGATTGTCCAATGCTCTGCCTTTTCCGTCCATTGATATCTTGATATGCTTCTCCTTTAGCAGGTTTATGTAATCGTCACAAGTAAACTGACAGCCTTGATCACTGTTAATGATTTCAGGGGCCCCATACCTCTTTATTGCCTTCTTGATTGCTTGTATAACAAATGACCTCTCAAGCGTATTTGACAAGGCATAGCCAACAATATAACGGGAATACCAGTCTATGATAGCTACCATATACATGAAACCTCTCTTCATCCGGCAATATGTTATATCCACAGACCATACCTGGTTCGGATGGTTAATATTCAAGTCTCTGAGAAGGTAGGGGTATACATATTTGCTGTGCAGCCGCTTGCTGAGGTTGGGACCAGGGCAAAACCCATGTATGCCCATCTCTCGCATATAGCGGCGGGTTCTCTTCCGGTTGATAAGAATCCCATAATCTCTGTTCAGTATCACCGTCATCCTACGATAGCCGTATTCCGGATGCGCTGTATACACCTCGTCAATGATACGCTTGATACGGTACTCTTCATCGCTTATCTGGACAGGCTTGTAATAAAGGCTTGACCGGTTAATGCTCAGGAGTTTTGCCTGCCTGCTGATACTAAGCCTTTTGTTATCCCTATCAATCATTTTCATGCGGTCTTCACGGGAGTTAGATTCGGCCAGATTTTTTTTTAAGCCAGGTAACCTCATATGAAAGTTGACCTATTTGCCTAAGCAGTTCGTCCTTCTCCTTTTCATACGACTGTCTGACCTTCTCTACTTCTTCAGCTTCCTTGCTGAATGCTCTTGCTGCATTGTTTAAGAATTCCGCCTTCCAGCGGCTTACCAAATTAGGGTGTACCTCATGCTCTACTGCAATTTCATTCAGCGTTTTTTCTTCCCTCAAGACCTCAATCACTATTTTCGCTTTTTCTTCCGGTGTGAAATGTCTTCTCTTTTCCATAGTCTCATTCTAACTTATTTTAGCCGTTTTGTCTGTCTTGTTTTTTGGTATCATTATAATGACCCTTATGTAATGATATATGACAAACAAAATGCTCCTAAAAAAATTCGTGAACTTCAGCGGTGGGTAAACAACAAGTTTATTTTTAGAAGTTGTGAAAGATTTGAAGATTACAAAAAGGTGACTGCTTAAAAAATACTTGAAATTATAAAAAATCATTTTCTATCATCTGCACGATTTAGAAGTGCATTTCAAGATGATAGGGAGTGATTTGGGTGAACGCATTGCATTTGCCAGGATACAGGATTCTGGATTTCAAACAAAACAAATACGATTACCTCTATGTGATTGAACCCGAAGAACCGCCTTATGTATGTATTCACTGTGGAAGCATTGACGTAAAGTTTACAAAACATTCGGTTAGATATAGAGATGTTGTAGATATACCTTCGCAAGGCAAGAGAGTATTACTTAGAATAAAGCATCGTAGATACAAGTGTTCAGCGTGTGGTGAGACATTCTATGAGCCATTAAACGGTATTGACACATTTGCAAAGGTAACTAAAAGGCTTAAAGAATACATCATGGAACAGGCAGTTAAAAGGAGTTATGAAGATATTGGTGATGAAGTTGGATTATCAAGCCAGACAGTTAAACGGTACTTTGATGAGGTTGTAATGGAAATCCGCAACAACACTAAAATAAAGGCTCCAAGGGTATTAGGAATTGATGAAGTGTATATCTGTAAACGAGCCAGAGCGGTTCTTATGGACATTGAAAAAGGCATAATGATTGAGATGCTGGAGAGCAACACAAAAGCGGCTTTAAAGGCATTTATCAGCAGTATGGAGGGCTATGAGAATATTGAAGCCGTTACGATGGATATGTGTCCAGCGTACAAGTATGTATGTAAGGAATTGATTCCAAATGCAAAGGTTATTATTGACAAGTTCCACGTTATCGCTTTTGCCAATAAAGCATTGTTAAAATATTTCAATGCTATAAAAAACAAGGCGAATACAGCGGAGACACAGGAGTTATGGGGCGTAAGAAAAATACTTCTCACTGGCAAAGAAAAACTTACACCTGACAAAGTAGCCAAAAGGGATGCAATATTCAAAAAGTATGATGAATTGAAGATTGCATACTGGCTAAAGGAAGACTTGAGAGATGTGTACCTTGCAGCAGATTCAAAAGAAGCATTTGAACTGTTCTACTTGTGGGAAGAAAACGTTCCAAAGTCAATGAAACACTTTGTAAAAATCAAAAACGCTCTGAACCGATGCAAACAAGAAGTAATTAACTACTTCAAATTTCCTGATGAAAACCTTACAAACAGTTTCACAGAGAGCATGAATAGAGTAACCAAAGATTATGTCCGTTTGGGCAGAAATTACAGTTTTGATATTGGGGGAGGGGGGAACTATGCTTAATTTTGCACTTTTTGCTGTGTTATCAGCCTTATATTAGGCATGTCGGCTATTCTGTATACTGTCATTTGGCAGTTTCTGTGGTTATGGTGAAAATTGATCCCCCATAGCTAACCCTGTGTGGCAGACGGTTCAGTACAACAGGAGATTCATGATGTTTGAGATAATCTTGTGAAATTTAGATGGCCTTGCTGATATATACTCAGCAGGGTCATTTTTGTTTTATATCCTGCCAACATCATAAATCTCTAATGTGTTATCTGATGGCTGCCCCCTCTTTATTGATTAATCTTCTAATCTCTCTATCTATATAACTTGCAAATCTCTTCAATATCATATTACTAAACTGTTCCTGTTTATTACTCCCTTGATAAACCTCCAATATCTGTGTAACGAGTACTCTGAATTCTTCAGGTAGAAAATTGACTGCCCATACTCCTGCTTCTTCTTTTGAGCAGATACAGTTTTCAAGAAGGTACCAGTACACACGACAGAGATTTAAAACACCATATATAGGATTCTCAATAATTCTTTTGCGAGCATCTTCATAGTCGAGTAATATAGATGCCTGATAATGTTCACTCGGAACATTTGGAAAAACTGTTTCTACTGGACTACCATAAAGGCAAATTCCTCTATGTAATACAATAGTAATATGAGCTGCTAAATCTGGATCTTTATTTGTTCTTTTGTTCCAATCTTTCCATTCATCATTTAACAGTTGACTGTTGTACTTTTCTCGCCACAATTCACTGTAATGCAAATCATATGGCGTTGGATACCTCCATAGTTTAAGATTATCTCTGCTTAAAAAACTTACTTCAATAGGGTTAGGAACGCGAGACAGATATAACAACTCTTGAATAATATTACGTTTTGTTTCAACAGATATACTCTCTCGCATTGCAACCAGAATATCAATATCACTTAGCTCTGGGTTAAAGCACCCCATAGCTAGAGAACCATGCAGGTAAACACCTACTAGATTATCGGATAATGCACTCTGAGCAATACTTAGGAAACGTTGTATTTGTGTTTTGACAATTATAGGACAGCCTGTCCACCCATAATAACTCATATAAGTTTCTCCTAAAATATCTTTCACAAAGTTTTTATAGGGTTTTGGGTAGCTTTCAGATAACTTCTATAACCCCGAAGTAAGTAGTTCGGGAATACCGGAAATGTTCCGGTGTTTGCGAATCTATTGTTCGGGAATACCGGTCTATAGATGAAGCTTTTCATAACTGTAAATACATTCGCTTTGTTCTTATGGGCCGTTAAAATTCTCTAAATATATATGCTTAGAAAGTAGTCTGGAATATACTTTTACTAGTGTAAAGAGAGTAGTGCTTAAAGAGTATTGCTAGCATAGACAAATTATTGATTTTTTGTTATCTATTGTAGCTTTGTCTCTTCGCATTATTGACAATACATATTAGATAAGCCGTGATATGCTAGTTATGGGAAATATTACTGCAATAGGCTTAAAATTTTAGGAGTTCTATTATAAAAAGATACCCCTTTATAATCCGGAACAGCTTGTCTATCTCATTTCCCATAGACTGCTGTCAGTTTTCCGGCAAATGTGTACGCTTATTTTTTGTGCCTGTACTTTATATTAAAATATTATATGTCCGTGTTTTGGGAAATCGTTCAGGATATGTGTTAGTTCGTGTAAAAATAGATGCTGCAATCGATCGTATGTTATTGCGGAATTTATTATAATGTAACGTTTTCCCCAGGATGATGTGTACACCATAGCCCTTACTTGCGATCTCAAGTCTTCAAATAAGATATTGATATCGTATTTGGTTAGATCTTTCTTTAAACTGGATTCCTTGCTCATTATGTGTTCCAGGAGCTTGTATAGCTCCGCATTGCCAGTAATTATTTTACTCCCTCCTCACAGAACACACATTTGCCTTCGTTTACCCCTAAAGTATTGTGCTATTCCTGGCTTTCCTCGTCTTCTATAAGCTTTATTACTTCGATAATTTTTCTGATGCTTTCAGGGGTAAGGCGTTTTGTCTGCTCGAACATGTACTGCAGGTCTTCCCGCTGTACAAGGCGGTTCCAGAGTTCCAGGAGTTCAGGGTTGTCATCTATTGCGTTTTTTATGTTTTGAACGGTTTCTTCGTTACGGATGTTGGTTCTGCCATGCAGCCAATCCAAGGAAATATTGAAGTATTCGCAAATTTTTTTTTGAGTTTGAATATCAGGAGTGCTAATACCGTTTTCATATTGAGAAACAGTATTTTTGGCAATATTAAATAGTTTGCCGAATTTTTCTTGAGTCAAATTATTTTCTTTTCTTAACTGTCTAATTCTATAACCTAAATTCATAGAAGCACTCCGTTCTAAAATCAAGAACTTATTAATTTTATATTACCATTTATAGATAATTAATTAAATAATGTTCGTATAATTAGAATTAATTTCATAAATGGACTTGACAGTTCTGATATATAGAACTATAATTATAATATAAAGTTCTAGAAACTAGAACACTATAGAGGTGTGTATATGTATAGAAATCTTATTGAGTTAATAAAAAGCAAAAGAATTCAAAAAGGTATAACATTACAAAATATGGCTGAAAAACTGGGATATAAAAGTAAAAGCAGCTATTACAATGTAGAAAATGGTAGAGTTAAAGTAACTTTGGAGCAATTTATTAACATATGCAAAGTTTTGGAGTTTACGAAGGGAGAAATCCTAAAAATAGCTGAACTTTTTATAGATGACGAAGTTGCCTAATTAAAGAAGTCAATAGATTCAATTTGGGAGGTTTGGGCATGAGTGAGGTTGCCGAAAAGAGAGAGTTAAGCAGCAGGCAGGAATGGTCATCCTGGGTTGAGCTGCACGTTGAATACAAGGATAGCTGCAGGAAGGTTGATGACTATAGGACCGGTCTGAAAGGACAAAACGATGCTAAAGGCAGGACGGTATTGGAAGAAGTAGAACTGGAACTTCTGGGCAGCATGAAAAGCGATCTTACGGAAGCGGTGAGGGAGTTGAAAAAGAGAACTCTGTATGAATTCGGAGCCCTCAATAAGGATGACCTGGAGAATTCGATACTTACAGAAAGACAGCGGGAGGTGGCAAGACTAAGGCAGAACCATTCCTGTACCGAGGTTGCAAGTATGCTGGAATTAGAACCCAGTACGGTGTTCCGGGCATATAAACAGGCTATAAGGAAGATAGAAAAGTATAAGGAGAAGGAAAAGGAAGGGATACCGCCGGGGTTGAGCCCGCAGCAGGAGAAGGTATATAGACTTTACCAGCAGAGGAAAACAAGACGGGAAATTGCAGAGTCTTTGAATATAAGCATTAATTCTGTAAAAACACATTTAAGATTGATAAAAAAGAAAGCAGGGGGTGAAACGAACATGCAAAAATAAATTACGGGTGAAGTGCGCCCAATTTTGGGGTTGCGGAGCAGCGGGTAAAATGTAAAGGAAAAAAGTCGGAGGATTGAGAATAATAAAAGGCTTAAAGGCCTTTTTATTTTTATCCCGGCATTAATGGTGTTTTATGAGCATATAAACATAAAAAAGTGTTGGGTGGTGAAATGGAGTGCTGGAGGTTACCGTTAAACATGAGGGAGAGCAGTGGAAGGCAAAGGTTACAAGGTTTGAAAAGCGGGACGGGATTTATGAGGTATATATAGAAAGCCGGTCCGGTATTCATCTTGTCCTGGGAGAGTACAGCGGAGGTTGGTTCGTATGCCTGCCGGGCTGGGATTATGGGACCGGGTTGTCTTCGGATCTGTCCGATGTGTTTTATAACTATGAGAAGATGAGAAGCGGGCTTGGGGATGTGGATGCAAGGACGGTTGCGGTGGTATTGAGAGAAATAGGCAAGCTGGTGTTAAAACAGGAATAGCTTGAATTTCTTTTTTATCTTTTAGGGCAAGGGTACAGGCGTGAGGCTCATATATATTAATGATATGGTTTGAAGGGAGGGGGAGTGTTTGAAAGAGCCGGGAAGATATACTGTATCGGTGGAAAGAGTGGGAAACGAACGGGAAAGAATGGATGCATACAGAAAGGCTCTGCGTTATATTATAAGAAAATGCTATGGCGAGGTCGTGCACAATGAAAAAGGCGGTAATATACATAAGGGTGTCGACGGAAGAACAGGCCGAGAAAGGGTTCTCCATACAGGCACAGAGAGATGAGTGTTACAGGAAGGCGCTGGAACTGGGGTGCAGCAGGGACGATGTTCTGGAGTTTTGCGAGGAGGGGGTTTCCGGCTCCATACTCGAAAGGCCGGAACTGATGGAGGCCTTGGACAGGATCGGCAAGGGGGATATTGACTATTTTATAAGCCTGGATTCCAGCAGGCTTTCAAGAAATACAGCGCACCAGCTCATAATTATAGATGAAATAAAAAAAGCGAATGTCCATCTGGTATTTGTTAAAAATACATACGAGGACAGTCCCGAGGGAAGGTTTCAGATAACGATAATGGCGGCGGTGGATGAGTACGAGAGGGCCAGGATGCAGCTGAGGAGCGAACTGGGGAAGAGGGCCAAGGCGGCGCAGGGCAAGCTGACGCACAGCCCTGGGCTGTACGGGTATGATTTTGACAAGGAGACGGACATTCTGAGTATAAATGAGAAGGAAGCAGAGATTGTACGGATGATGTACAGAATGCTCCTGGATGAGGATATGGGTCCCCATTCCATAGCCAGAAGATTGAATGATAAGGGTATACCGGCTCCCCGGAGCAAGATGTGGTACAAGAACACTGTAAAGCGTATTCTGGTTAATACTGCTTATAAGGGTGTTCTGTATATTAGGAGGTATGATACGAGAGAGACGAAATTTAACAAGTATAAGGACCCTGAAGAGAAGGTCAAGAGAGTTGAAAGGCCCAGGGAGGAGTGGGTGCCGATAGAAGTGCCTGCCATCATCGATGAGGAAACATGGAATGAGGTTCAGGAGATAATGAAGCAGGCGCGGCGTAAGTGGAGGAGTTACGGCAAGGCCTGCTATTTGTTGAGCGCCATGATTACGTGCGGCCTGTGCGGGAGCACCATTCACGGAAACCTGATTACGCAGCAAGGCGGAAGGAAGTACAGGTACTACGTATGTACGGCCCGCTCACCAGGGATAACGGGAAGGGAGAAGTGCGAACTAGGCTTTATAAGAGCGGATGAGATAGAGGATGCGGTGTGGGATCATATACTAAGGTGGATAAACAATCCGGAAGAGCTTCAGAAGGAGCTTGAGAACAGCAGGCCGGAGGATATAAAGGCCAGGGAAAGGGAACTCGAAGAAATCAGGGCGGATATCGGAAGGCTGGCTGCCGAGAAGGACAGGGTAGCAACCATGTTCCAGAAGGAGTTTATTACGGAGGACGAGATGGAGAAGAGGATGAGGGATATCGTAACCCGGTCGAGAATTCTGGAGGACAAAATGGCTGCGCTGGAGACTGAAATAGGCAAAAGCAGGCTTGCCGAGAACGACAGGGAGGTCCTTGAGGAGATTTCGGGAAGGTTGAAGAAAACCATAGGGGAACTGACTTTTGACGATAAATATGAGATAATCAGGGCGGTGGTCAGGGAGGTTGTGGTGTACAGGGACAAGATTATTATTAAAGCGAGGATACCCTCGGATATAGCGGTGAGCATTTAAGAGGAGGAAACAACACTGCATGTGGTCGACCCCAAGAACCCGGGATGCGTTGATGAAATTCTTCACCTCGGGGATTACTGGGATACCGATGCAATGGAAAAAAACAAGAGCGAGATACTTATAAGCAATAAAAAAGTGGGAAAACACTTCGCAAGGGCATATAAATTCCTCACTTCCGCAAAGGAGATAATGGATGACATAGAAGATATGACCACTGCAGCGATGCACTTTGGCAAAATCAACATAATAACAGAAAAGCTCTTAAAGGAATTGATGGGGAGTATGGCAGCGGCTGACTGCCCCGGGAAAGAGAGACACCTTTTCGGGAGCGCCTATACCCCAGGAGGCTTTGTCGATTATTCTGATACAGTGCTGGATAAGGTCGATAGAGTTTTCTGCATCGAGGGCAGGCCGGGAACCGGAAAGACGAATATGCTGAACAAACTGGCGCTGCATGCGTTGGAGAGGGGTCTGTGCGTAGAATATTTCCACGCGCCTCTCAAACCCCAAAAGCTTGACAGCATAGTTATAAAGGAACTGGGATTAGCGGTAACCTGCAGTTCCAAGGGGAAAGACTATGCCGATAGGATAGTCGACCTGAACGAATACTTAGATGAGAATTATATGGATGAAGTCGGGGACCTTATTAAAAGGGACTATGAAGCCTTTGACCTTCTCCTTGAAGAGGCGCTTAACTCAATTCTGGCAGCAAAGACGGTTCATGACGAACTGGAAACCTATTATGTGCCGAACATGGACTTTGAAGGAGTAGATAAACTGAGAGAAAGAACAATAGAAAGGATTCTCGGGTACAATTAAAAACGATGTCCTTCTTCTCAAACAGGGGAGAAGGACATTGTTATTTCCGCTTGACATATATTATACTATACTTAATTGAGCATCAAATTGATAAGAGCCAATCAGGGAACAGAATTAACTGGGGGAATGTATTTTGGACATGGATTTGCAGTACGTAAATGAAATGAATAAATCTATATCAGGGCTTTTTAAAAGGGCCTTGAAAATAACTGTGGGCGAACCCTCAAAGGCCGCGTTTCTTATCAGGACAATTGGAGAGCAGAGAAGGGCGGCGGGATTGAGGATGAATTGGGAGGACAGGGGAATACATGTGCCCGCGTTCATGATTACCAGTATCACAAAAAGATGTAACCTGAGGTGCAAGGGATGCTATGCCATGGCCCAGAACAGAGATTTGGAAGAGGAAATGCAAATCGAGAAACTGGCAGATATATACGCAGAAGCAGGCAAGCTTGGTATTTCCATAATTCTTATTGCCGGGGGAGAACCATTGGCAAGACCTGAGATTGTGGACGTAGCCGGAAGTTTCCCGCATATTATCTTTCCCCTGTTTACAAACGGTATGCTGATCGATGATGGGATTAGCAGCAAGCTGAAAAAGTATAAGAATATCGTTCCGGTCATTAGTATTGAGGGCCTTGAAGAGAATACGGATGCCAGAAGGGGATCAGGGGTTGCTAAGACATTAAGAGAAGTGTTCAGCAGACTAAGCAGGGACAGGATATTCTGGGGAGTTTCCTTTACAGTAACCGAAATGAACCATGATACTGTAACCGGAGATGCGCTAATCAAAGACCTTATTGCTATGGGATGTAAATTGTTTTTCTTTGTGGAATATATACCTGTCAAAGAAGGAACCGAACCCATGGTAGTGTCCGTAGAACACAGGGAAGGGCTGCTTAGAAGACTGGACGTTCTTAGAAAACAATATAACAGCCTGTTCATTGCATTTCCCGGTGATGAACAGAAATTCGGCGGCTGCTTATCGTCGGGACGGGGTTTTATTCATATAAGCCCGGGGGGGAATGTGGAGCCCTGCCCATTTGCTCCGTATTCGGATGCCAGTCTGGCCAACCGCACCCTTAAGGAAGCGCTGCAGTCCAAATTTCTGCTTAAAATAAGGCAGAATTACAGGGAGCTAAGCGAGGGCGAAGGTGGATGCGCACTATGGGAAAAAAGGGATTGGGTAAGGGCGCTATTAGGTATTGAAACTACCCGGTAAGGTTGAAATGGATACAGTGAACGGGAGGAAGTTTCATGAATGGTACATTCCACAGCGTATATGAGATAGTTGCCCGTATACCGGAGGGCAAGGTAGCCACCTACGGCCAGATAGCGCAAATGCTGGGAAAACCAAGGGGAGCAAGGCTGGTGGGCTGGGCAATGCGAGCTGCACCTGAGCACCTTGACCTACCCTGCCACAGGGTAATTAACAGGCTGGGAGAAATGGCGCCCGATTACGTCTTTGGGGGAGCCCATATTCAAAGGGCGCTGCTGGAGGGGGAAGGGGTTACTTTTGACCGGCATGGGCGGGTGAACATGGAACGCCACCGGTGGATAGGCTGATAGATACCATGGAGGTGTAAAAGAATGAAAATACGGGAAGCAAAACCGGAGGATGCTGCTGCTATCGTCGGATTGGTTGGTCAACTGGCCGGGCAGATTGGTGAAACCAGCCCGTTGACAGATGAATATGTGGCAGGCTATCTTGGAGAGGTTAATAACGGATTGCTTGTGGCCGAAGCGGACGGACGGTGCGTCGGCCTACTCAGCTACTCTGTCAGGCCCAATCTCTACCATGCAGCCAATTCATATCTCATAGACGAACTTGTGGTAGAAGAACAGTTTAGGGGCAAAGATGTTGGGAGCGCGTTGATAAAAGAGGTAATCAAAAGAGCAGCACAATCAGGTTGTGCCGAAATTTCAGTTACAACCATGCCGGATAACGTGAAGGCAAAGGAGTTCTATAGAAAGCATGGGTTTGTGGATGAAGCGGTATATCTTGAAAAGCACTTCGGCCTTGAGTAAAAATGTCCGATTATTGGTTAGACTTCAGGACAGAAGTAAGCCATTGTCCGAAATACGGGATGCTGTTGGAGACGGGAAACGGGTAAAAAGATAATTTGCGCAAGAGTATTTGGGAGGTCAATATGGGAATAAGATACCGATGTCTGGTTCTGGACCATGATGATACGGCGGTTAAAAGTACTCCGGAAATCCATTATCCTTCATTTGTGAAAGCCTTGAGCGTTTTAAGGCCTGATATGGAGCCGTTTCATCTTGAAGAGTTCATTCTGCACTGCTTTGAACCGGGCTTTTCAGAACTATGTAAAGATGTTCTTAAGCTAAGCGATGAAGAGCAGGAATACCAATACAAGGTTTGGCTTGATTATACTCGGAAAGTACCCGAGTTTTATCCCGGTTTCACCGATTTTCTTGCGGAGTACAGGAAATTGGGTGGAATAATAACGGTGGTTTCACATTCTGAAAGCCAGCGGATAGAACGGGATTACAGGGCCCACTGTAGCATAATTCCGGACCTTATATTTGGATGGGAACTGGAAGCGCACCAAAGGAAACCCAATCCATACCCTGTGAATGAGATAATCAAAAGATACGGGTTAAAAAAATCCGAGGTATTGGTGGTGGATGACCTGAAACCCGGTTTGGTGATGGCGAAAAGATGCGGTGTAGAGTTTGCGGCAGCTGGCTGGAGCCACAGCATTGAAAAGATACGGAATTATATGATGGAGAATGCGGATTACTATTTCCCAACAATAGACAAGCTTAGAGAGCACGTAATACAGGATTAACCCAAACTTTTATTAATGAGGATGTTTTTGGAAAACCTGAATCAGTTTCAGGTATTGACAAAAACACTTTTATCAAGTAATATTTAGATATAAATCTAAATATCTAAATAAGCGAGGTGGGATATTGATTGGAGATACCTTCAGGGCGCTTTCGGATAAAACGAGGAGAGAGATACTGATGATGCTTCGCGATGGGGAAATGACGGCAGGAGAGATTGCGGATAAGTTTGCTACCAGGCATGCTACCGTTTCCCACCACCTGAAAATTCTTAAGGATGCCAAGCTCGTCTTTGTAGAGAGAAAGGGGCAAAATATAATATATTCGCTAAATACCACAGTGTTTCAGGATATAATGGCCTGGCTAATGAAATTTAATGATTAGGGAGGATTCTGAGTTGAAAAAAAGAGACAATATTCTCATGCTGGCGATATTGATTATAGTGTTTGCAGTAGCAATATATGCATATATTGAGCTTCCTTCGGATAAGCAGTACCCGGTTCACTGGTCCTTCAAGGGGGAACCGGACAGGTACGGTTCCAAACTGGAGGTAGTTTTAATCGGCCCAATTATTACTGCATTTATCTATGTGCTGACTGCCGTGCTTCCAAAGGTTGATCCGAAAAAGGCAAACTACCCCAAGTTTAAAGGAGAATATATATTGATACGACAGATCATTATGGGTCTTCTCGCTGCCATATATTTAATAAGCATAATGGCGGCCTTCGGGAAACAGGTCAGGATAGATGTGTGGGTACCTGCAATCGTCGGGCTTCTGTTTGTTGTACTGGGCAACTATATGAGTAGGATAAAACAAAGCTGGTTTGTAGGGATAAAAACACCCTGGACGCTCTCCAATGAAAAGGTCTGGGAAAAGACCCACAGGTTCGGCGGCAGGGTTTTCGTAATAGTAGGGCTTATATTCGTTCTCAACGCCTTTATAGGTTTCATTACAAACATGTGGATATTCCTGGTGCTGCTGCTGGGACTAAGCTTAAGTCCTATATTGTATTCCTACTATATTTACAAAAAACTTGAGAACGAATCTTAAAATGCAGATAGTACGCTAAAGGGCGGAGCCTGGATACACAGCATCTGTGTTGGTATCGGGGCCCCGCCTTTTAATCAATGCCATCGCCGGTCTGCGAAGCTGTGGAAGAGTTGGAATACAAACCGATTATGCCGGCAACCTCCTTTTCGTCGACAGGCTCGATATGTAGGACCTCTTCGGGATTATTCCGCAGAAAGCGGTCGAGTTTATGGTTTGGCATATAGTAAGTATTTTTATGGTTTGGGAGCTTATCCAGCCTCAGTATGCATATTACCTTATACCATTTGTTTGTAAATGCCTTTTCGTCATCTTGTCCGAGGTGGCAATGATGGTAGTATATTTCTTCCGAATCGAGATAAGCAATTCCTTCATGCCTGATCATTAATATCACTCCCCTTAATCTTAAATATGCCGGGTACGGAATTTTCAGGATTATCCATGAGGTTTATTGCCCTTATAGTTTTCCTTATGCTGTCTTGTCCTGTATTCACAATGGCGGAATTCAAACCCCTGGATACCGCCATCGCCAGGAAAACCGAGTTGATTTCGCTTCTGCCGGTCATACCGTAGGATACGTTGCTTATGCCAAGCACTGTGGGGGCCCCAAGTCTATCCTTTATGAGACTGAGAGCGTCAAGGGTCGTTGTGCAGGCGCTTCCCCCCGACGAAAGGGGCAGAGCCAGGCAGTCCATCAATACGTCGGTTCTGTCGATCCCCTCCTGTTCGATCAGTTCAACCAGTTTACAGGCCATATCCAATCTCATTGCGGCAGACGCAGGAACTCCGCTTTCTCCCATGGTAAGGGCTATCACTGCCGCGCCGTATTTCTTTATAACCGGTAGCATGCCTCCGAGGGTGGCAGGACACAGGTCAATCGAATTAACAAGCGCCCTCCCCGGGTAAATCCGCAAGGCCTTTGCCAGGGCACCGGGATTTCGCGTATCTATAGATAGGGGAAGGCTGACAGTGTTGGATAGTTCCCTGATGGCTGACGGCAGAACCTGCTCTTCGTCTAAACCCGGTGTAAAGACATTGACATCGAGCATGTCAGCCCCTTCCCGTTGCTGGTCAGCCGCCTCATGAACCACACGGTCGAATACTGAGCGCTCAAGTTCTTCGGCCATATCCGGTTTACCGGTGGGGTTTATCCGCTCACCTATGATAACCAGTTTTTTCCCGGAGCCTATTTCTACCACCTTTTTTCCGGAGGCTGCTATCAAAGAATTCATTTCCATCCGCACTGCGGGTCTGTTTGACACCTTTGTATCCAGAAATCTGGTGTGGATCGGCCCTGTACCCGGACCGCCGCCGAGAACTACAGCGCCAAAAGCCAATAGTCTTTCACATTTTTCAGCAAATACCTCCGGTGTTATGCCGCCAATACCGGGCCTAATTACCAGCGGTTTTGACGAAACCCTGTACATTTCACTTATCCAGTTATGAATTTCCTCCGGCGTGTTGCCGTATATCCCTACGGCATCGGCGCCAAGGGAACCCAGTACTACAGCGGCGGCATGGGGAAGGGTTTCCGCATCTCCGAAGGTCATAGCGCAAACAACAGGGACAATGCAGGTTTCCTTTACTGCCAAGAGGGCAGCCCTTGCTTCCTGAAGGCAGGCAAATCCCTCTATGAATACTACGTCTACCGGAAACCTGTTAAGTATGGCTACTTGTTCCCTGAACTGATTGTAATACCAATTAAAATCCATCCCTGGTCGGCCGGTGGGGCCCAGGCTGTAGGCAATATATGCATTCCCCTGGCTGGCTTTAGCTGCATTGAATATAGAAGACTTAATAATTTCTTCCTGGCAGCCTTCCAAACTGTATTTTGAGAGATTATACCGGCTGCATCCCATTGAATTGCATGTGATGATGGAAGCACCGGAATTGATTTCTGTTCTGTGAATATTCATAATAAGCTCGGGCACCAGTACATTAACCGCTTCAGGGCATTTGCACCGAACGGCATCAATTCCTGCAAGCTGTGACCTTATATCGCTGTCTGCGACCAAAACTCTGCGGGATCTCAATGCATCAAGGAACCGCATAGTATTCCTCCAGTCTATCTTTCTATATATTTATATAAATATAGCGCAAGTGAGATAAATAAATCTATTAAAAATATTTTACTATTTAGGTGTTTACTTTGTAACCGGGAGTGGTATAATATTTATAAATACCCCCCTACCCTATACGAAGTTGTCTGTGAGTAAAGGAGGTTTTTGCATGCCAATATATGAGTATAGCTGTCAAAAGTGCGGTAAGGTTTTTGAAAAGCTTACAAAGACCTGCAGCAGGGATGAGGAGATGGAATGCCCGGAATGCGGTAGCAAGGAAACGAAGAGGATATTTTCAGTATTCGGGGTTGGAGGAGGCGCCGGCAGGGGAAGCGAAAGCCATGGGCCTTCCTGCAGCGGGTGAAAACTATAAAATCGGCCCTGGTTCAGGGCAAGAAACACGAGGCAGCCTTTAAGGGCTGCCTCACACTTATACCAATTTTACCAGGTGGTATACCTTTTTGCCCTTCCTTATCATCAGCTTACCATCCGTAAAGTTCTTTTCCGATAACATAAGCTCTATATCATCCACCCGTTCCTCTTCCAGATATAGTCCGCCTTGCTGCACAAGCCTTCTCCCTTCTCCCTTGGAGGAAGTCAGGCCGACATCAATGAGCAGGTCGAGGATGCCAATACCGTCTTTAACTCGTGACCTGGGTATTTCGGTTGTGGGAACCGCTTCCATATCGGAACCGCCTGCGAACAGCGCCTTTGCGGCAGCCTGGGCCTTGTCCGCTTCTTCCTTGCCGTGGACCATTTTTGTCACCTCATAGGCCAGAACCTCTTTTGCATGGTTGATTTCCGCCCCCTTAAGAGAACTGAGCCTTCTGACCTCCTCCATAGGAAGGAACGTAAGAAGGGATAGGCATTTCTCCACATCCCGGTCATCCACATTACGCCAGTATTGATAGAAGTCATAGGGAGGGGTTTTTTCAGGGTCAAGCCAGATTGCCCCGGATTCTGTTTTGCCCATCTTCTTGCCTTCGCTCGTAGTCAGCAGAGTAAAGGTAAGGCCGTAGGCAGAACCTCCCTCCACCTTTCTAATGAGGTCAACGCCACCCAGTATATTGGACCACTGGTCGTTTCCGCCCATCTGCATTTTGCAGTTGTATCTCTTATAAAGCTCCAGGAAATCATAGGACTGCATAACCATGTAGTTGAATTCCAGGAACGTCAGTCCGGTTTCAAGCCTTCCCTTGTAGCATTCCGCGGAAAGCATCCTGTTTATTGAGAAGTGCCTTCCGATATCCCTTAAGAACGAAATGTAATTAAGGCCCAGGAGCCAGTCGGCGTTGTCAACCATCAGGGCTTTACCATCTGAAAAGTCAATCAGCTTGGAAAACTGAACCTTGAATTTTTCCGCATTGCTCTGTATCTGCTCCTGTGTAAGCAGTTTTCTCATCTCGGTCTTCCCTGAAGGGTCTCCTACCATAGTCGTACCGCCTCCGAGAAGCACTATAGGACGATGCCCCGCCCTTTGCATATGGGACATCGTTATCATCTGCAGGAAATGGCCTACGTGAAGACTGTCGGCGGTAGGGTCAAATCCGATGTAAAAGGTAACCGATTCCTTCCCCAACAGCTCCCTTACTTCTTCCTCGTGGGTTGCCTGCTCGATAAAGCCCCTTTCCTGGAGAACATCATATACGTTTACCATACGATCAACCTCCTTTAAGGTAAGGGGACACACCGTCTATCAGTTGCCAGTGACCAGTGACCAGTGACTAGCACCTAGCACCTAGCACCTAGGACCTAGTACCTGTGATCTGTGATCTAACACCTGCGATCTGCGAACTGTGATCTGTGATCTAACACCTGCGATCTGCGAACTGTGATCTAGGATCTAGCACCTGTGAAGGAATGACCCCAATATTAGTGAGCAAAATAAAAGGTTCCTCGCCTAAGGACGAGAGAACCCGTGGTACCACCTTACTTCGCATTATCAAATGCCTCATGGCCGCGTTAACGGGCGGCAGCCGCATTGCGGGACTCCAGAGTGTAATTCGCAGCTCCCGGATACTGCAGCCCTCACACCGGCCGGACCGCTCTCTGGGGTTGTAACCCCGGGGCGCTACTAAGCTCCTTCAAAGTCGTAAAACTATTTATTGATTTATTATATACTAGCATAATTAACTGTATTCTGACAAGAGGTTAACTCTCCATTATTTTTATTTCATTTTTCAGCAGCATGACAGTAATAATCGTAGATAGAAAATCTGCCAGTGGAAATGAAATCCAGATGCCTAATAACCCAAGTCCATAAATTCTTGGCAAAATTAGAACAAATGGAATTAAAAACAGAACCTGTCGCGAAAGAGTTAATAATAGTGAAGGCATTGCCTTGCCAAGCGATTGAAATAATGCTGCCCCAATAACTTGTACTCCGATAATGGGTACCATTTAAAATAAGCTGCTCCAATTCCTATCATCTGTGCAATGGCCATTATCACCATCTGGACAGGAAACGCAATCGCCAATCCTCCTATGGCAAGATAACCAATACCTCTTCCGATAAAGATTGTATCTACAATATTATACAGTGCATTCACAAGCATCCCTACCGTGGCCGGCAAGGATAGATTTATCAGCAGTGGTGTCATCTTTTCATTTTCAAGCATATAATCTCTATTCTTCATATTTTACCTCTTTCTGTAGTTTGATTCTATTGCCCATTTTCTTTCATATAAAGCATTGTACTGTTAACCATTTTTTTTAGAATAACTTCCACATTCCTCTTTCTTCCTGGCTTAAGTCGGTTACCAAAATATCAGTCCATGAGCTCAATATGTTGTATAATGCAGGTTTTATATCCCTGGCTTTATCCGTAATAAAAACGTTGTAGGCTCTTCGATCCTCAGGATCTGTTTGCCAAATTACATATCCGGCCTTCTCCAGCTTATATAATGCCCTTGCTGTGGTTCCCTTATCTATCATAAGCTGATCGGACAATTCTTCCTGGCTAATTCCGTCACGTTCATATAGAGCCAATAGAAAGGTATATTGACCGCTGCCTACATTGTAGGGTTTCAGTTGACTTGCAATATAGGATTGGGCTTGACGATAAAGAATGGATATGCATTTACCTAATATACGGTAAGACAGTACTTCTTTGAAACAGGAAAATATCTTGCTTATGAGAAAGCCTATCATACCGTGAAATATAATGAGAATTATAAGCTTTTGCCATCACAGATAGCACAGCAGGTGATGAAATCCGTAAATGAAGAATTCAAATCTTTCTTTGAGCTGATCCACAAAAAGCGCTCAGGACAATATACAGCTAAAGCCAGTATTCCTCACTATCTTCCCAAAGACGGTGTAAGAGAAATCACTTTCACACCGGCACATTTCAAAATTATTCAAAACCAAATACGATTATCCCTACCGAAGCAAATAAAAATAAAATATAACGTGAAATATCTGTATTTTCCCATACCGCCCCATATAATAGATCAGCCTGTAAAAGAAGTACAAATACAGCCCTATTACGGATGATTTAAAATCGCATATAAATACATAGATACAAAGGAGCACAGTCCAGTAGATAAAAATACTGCTGTTATGGCAATAGATTTAGGAATAGATAACCTATGCACAATAGTTTCGGATAAATTCAGTCAGCCTACCATCATAGATGGTAGAGAAATAAAATCTTATAACAGACTGTTTAACAAGAAACTGGCAAAGGAAAAATCAACCGTCATGAAATGCAATGGGCGGCATATGACAAAAAACATAGCATCCCTCTATGAAAAAAGAAACAACTATATGAGAGATAAAATGCATAAAATATCCTGTACCATCGTTGATGAAGCAGTAAAAAACAATATTAACACCATATGTATAGGCTATAATAAAGGGTGGAATGGAAAACCGAAAGTAAAATGAGTAAAGCAACCAATCAAAAATTCGTATCCATACCATATATCCAACTGATACACTATATTACCTATAAAGCAGAAAAGTATGGAATAGAAGTTATAACCCAAGAAGAAAGCTATACATCAAAATGTGATGCCCTGGCATATGAAGAAATAGGTAGGCAGGAAGACTATAAAGGTAAAAGAATAAGCCGAGGACTGTTCCTATCTTCAACAGGAAAAATCATAAATGCGGATGTCAATGGAGTTCTAAATATCTTGCGAAAATGTAAAGGCGAATTGTCCATAAAGGGAATAGTCAATAGGGGTTGTGTGTACCAGCCCAAAAGAATAAGGGTCTAGAAGATCAAACTTCTTTTGAAGTTCCCACCTCTAAGCGAAAGCGTAGGTGGCGAGTAGTTCACCGGCAGGGTTCCATCCTATGTGTTCTTCCTGGTTTCTGTTGCAGGGGTTTATGCGCTGCTGCTTGTATGGCCGAGGGCATACTTTATGCCCGGGGAAGGTATGGCTTTTGCCGCTGGAGATAATAAGGGCGGTTGTGTGCCGGATGCAAATATTGGCAGTGAATAGGGGATATGTCCTATGACGCTGTGCGGGATATAGAAAAATTTTCAACGGGTACTGGACATGAAGGTGAGCCGAGTTGAAGGGAATACGCTGCCACGCAACTATTAGGCAGAAGGCCAACGGTAACGGAGTTAAGGTTCTATCCTGCCCTGACGCAATAGGCAAAGCCCTTGAAAGGGTAATGAAGATGGACACCAGACTTGATTTAACGGTAGAGAACGATACTTATTGCTGCAGCCAGGAACAACAGGGTATTGGCAGTGAGGCAGTATGTCCGGAATGCGGCAGCAGGCTCGAACATGAAAGCGGATGTGTTGTATGCCGGGGCTGCGGTTTCCCGAGTGCGGTTAATAGATAGAAACTGGATTGATACATTGTGTACAGCAAAATATGCAGGAATTTTGCGGATAACGTATTTACCAATTCGCTCTATTGTGTTATACTAAGACAGATAAAACTGAATATATGGGGGACATTCTTTATAAGTGTGTCCCCTGGCCTTAATAAAGGGGAGTAACTCGCCATTTTATATGGCTTTACCGTTCGTCATCACGGTATCCAGGTACCCGGGCGGTAATCTGAACATGAGAGTAAGACCTTTATCCATGGTTTTTGGATAGAGGTCTTGTATTTTTTGTACCAAAGATGATAATAATTAAATTGCTTCTTGGAAAGGAGGAAGTTTTATGGCAAAGCTGGAATGGTATACGGTTGAAAAAGAGATTGTAGCGAAAGAGCTTTCCACGTCACTGACTCAGGGACTAAGTGAAAGAGAGGCCGAGAAAAGGCTGGAGGAATATGGGTACAACGAAATTCAGCAGAAGGATAGAAAATCAATTCTTCAGATGTATGCTGACCAGTTCAAGGATTTTATGATAATAATACTCATAGTTGCTGCAATAATCTCAGGCTTGCTGGGAGAGCTGACGGACGCTATTGTAATACTGCTGATAGTTATATTAAACGCGGTTATGGGTGTGGTACAGGAAAGCAAGGCCGAGGAATCTTTATCAGCATTGAAAAAGATGGCAGCGCCGCACGCAAAGGTGCTGAGGGGCGGGAGTCATGATGTAATACCCGCAAGGCAGTTGGTGCAAGGGGATATTGTAATCCTCGAAACCGGTGATTTAGTTCCGGCGGATCTTAGACTCTTCGACACCTCGAATCTCAAAATCCAGGAAGCGGCACTGACCGGAGAGTCGGTTCCGGTGGAAAAGAACAGCAAGGCACTTGATAAAAAGAATATTCCCATTGGAGACCGTGTGAATATGGGGTATTCGGGAAGCATAGTAACCTATGGGCGAGGTAAAGGTATTGTAGTAGGAACAGGCATGAATACGGAGGTTGGGAGAATAGCGGAGATGATACAATCTGCCGAAGAAGTGGAGACACCCCTTAAAAGAAGGCTGCAGGCGCTGGGGAAAACCCTTGGTATCGGAGCTCTTGCTATTTGTGCGGTTATCTTTATTGTTGGGATACTATATGGAAAAGAGATATTTGAAATGTTTCTTACAGCGGTGAGCTTGGCTGTGGCTGCCATACCCGAAGGGTTGCCCGCAATTGCCACCATAGTCCTCGCTATAGGGGTACAAAGAATGGTAAAGCGGAATGCTATTATAAGAAAACTGCCCTCGGTGGAAACCCTCGGAAGCGCGACTGTCATATGTTCTGACAAGACCGGAACCCTGACACAGAACAGAATGACAGTGGAAAAGGTGTTTTACGAGAACAGGCTTTATGACGTTGACCAGGGGATTGGTGACGTGCAAAATCACAAACAATTCGAATTACTTGTTATGGCGGGGGTATTGTGTAATGATGCAAAGCTCCGACTAACAGATGGAGAGGTCAAGACTTTTGGGGACCCGACCGAAACAGCGCTTCTTGATTTGAGTATAAAAGCCGACATAAGCAAGGATGTACTGGATGCAAATGAGCCAAGGGTGGATGAGATCCCCTTTGATTCAAAACGAAAACTCATGACCACCGTACACAGGACTGAAAACGGCTACCGTGTATATGCAAAGGGTGCAGTGGAGGAATTATTGAGAAGATCCAGCAGGGTTCTGCTGGATGGACGTGCCATAAAGCTGGATGATCACCACAGGGCCAAGATATTGGAAACAAATGAAGCTATGGCAGCGGATGCCCTGAGGGTACTTGGCATGGCCTATAAAGATATTAATGAAATTTCCCGGTACAACAAGGGAGAAGTATATGAAGGGGACCTCATATTTATAGGAATGGTGGGGATGATAGACCCCCCAAGGCCGGAGGCCCGGGAGGCAGTAAAGCTGTGCAAAAGGGCAGGGATTAAACCGGTTATGATAACCGGTGACCATAGGATTACAGCTGTTGCCATCGCCCGGGACCTGGGTATATTAGAGAAGGATGAGGAGGCGATAACCGGGGCACAGTTAGAGGATATGAGCGATGAAGAGCTTGAACAGAAAGTATGGCAATTCTCGGTATATGCCAGGGTTTCCCCGGAGCACAAAGTAAGGATAGTGAAAGCCTGGCAGTCCCAGGGCCAAATAGTGGCAATGACCGGGGATGGGGTTAACGATGCCCCTGCGCTGAAGATTGCCGATATTGGAGCAGCTATGGGTGTTGTGGGTACCGATGTGGCAAAGGAGGCCTCGGATATGGTTCTGACCGATGATAATTTCGCGACCGTAGTTGCAGCGGTTGAGGAGGGCAGGACAATCTTTGCCAATATACTCAAAGCAATACAGTTCCTGCTTTCATGTAATGTGGGAGAGATACTGACACTTTTCATAGCAACCATGCTCAACTGGGATGAGCCGCTGCTTCCCATTCATATACTCTGGGTTAACCTTGTGACCGACAGCCTGCCTGCCCTGGCCCTTGGCGTGGACCCGGCGGAGAAGAATATAATGGACAGGAAACCGAGGGATCCTAAACAGAATATTTTTGACAAAGGAATGATAAGGAGAATCGCATATCAGGGTATAATGGTGGGAGTTTTGACCCTTGCAGCCTTCATAATAGGGAGTCAAAGGAGCCTGGAAGCAGGCAGAACAATGGCCTTTACAGTATTGGCCCTGAGCCAGCTTACCCATTCGTTCAATATGCGCTCTAACAAGCAGTCTGTGTTCAAGGTAGGACTTGCATCAAACAAATACCTGTTAGGGGCTGTGGGAATATCCGCTCTGCTGGTATTCATAGTACTTGAGGTGCCTTTTCTCTCATCGGTGTTTAAGCTTGTTGCACTGCACTCCAACGAGTGGACGGCCGTAGGTTTGCTGGCGCTGACTCCTATAGCTGTTGTGGAGACTGTAAAACTGCTGAAGCTGAATACCACAAGCGAAGAGCATAGCGTATAGAGCAAGCAGGGCTTTTGCCCTGCTTTTCCTTCAGTTCGCCCGACATGGGCAGCAACTAGGCGGTGAAAGTCCGCTATGGGCTTGGTAGTGGGAACCATTAGCTAAACAGCAAGGGTGTTCACCGTGAGGTGAAATCTGAAGGAAGCTGCAGGCAAAGTCCCGCACCGACGGACAGGAACTGCATACAAGGCATATGTGGAACGGACGAGTTTGCTGAACAAAACGAAGTCCAACACTACCCGAATTCCACGGTGTAAATGCAGCGGTGACATGGGATGAAAGTTGCTGCTCTTAATCGGGGAGGTCTGGCAGGTACGTCAGGCAGGGAATGAATTTTCCCCATGACAACCCATGCAGTGATGTATGGCTGAACTGTCAGAAGTCAGCAGAGGTCATAGTACCGTACCGGATATATACGGCATGGGAAGGACCGAACGAAAGGATGGTTTTGGGATTTTGAGGTACACTACGGAATGCAATGAGTGCAGCCAACTTCATATTGAAGACTACCTGTGTGAGAATAGGGTGGAACCCGAAGGCAGCGCAGGAGTGCAGAGTATTTCGTTTACGTCTTCCAAAGACCAAAACGATGGCAGTGAATATGCCGGAAGTCTGCTTGATAAAATACTTGACCGAAACAACATGAACAGGGCATACGAGAGGGTTAAGTCAAACAAAGGCAGCCATGGAATTGATGGGATGACAGTGGATGAACTTCTACAGTACCTAAAAGAAAATGGTGACCAAATCAGGCAGTCTATCCGGGAGGGTACGTATAAGCCAAAACCTGTGCGGCGGGTAGAAATACCAAAGCCGGGCGGAGGCAAAAGACTACTTGGCATACCAACAGTAGTGGACAGAGTGGTACAGCAGGCAGTAGCCCAGGTATTAAGTCCCATCTTTGAGAAGCAGTTTTCAGAAGGAAGCTATGGATTTAGGCCAGGAAGGGATGCAAAACAGGCTGTGTTAAAATGCAAGGAATACATAGAGGCAGGTTAGACTGGACTGTTGATATTGACCTTGCCAAATACTTTGACACCGTAAACCATGACAAGCTGATGGGCCTAATCCATAAAACCATCAAGGATAAGGGAGTGATATCCCTTATCCGCAAATTCCTCCAGATAACCTTTAAGTCCGCTACTATCCAATATCATGCTAAACGAACTGGATAAGGAACTGGAGAAAAGGGGACTTAAATTCTGCAGAATATGCCGATGATGTAAATATCTATGTCAAAAGCAAAAAGGCAGCGGATAGGGTAATGGCCAGTATCACACGGTTTATTGAAGGCGAGTTAAAGCTTAAGGTAAACCGGGAAAAGAGTGCTGTTGACAGGCCATGGCGGCTGAAATTTTTGGGGTTTTCCTTTTACCGCAAAGATACTGGTATAGGGATAAGGGTACACCCGAAGTCACTGGCAAGGTTTAGGGCCAAGCTAAAGGAGATAACCTCAAGGAGTAATGCGATGAGCATGGAATACAGGATATACAAGCTGAACATAAGCATTAAAAGTTTAGGCCTAAAGTCGATATCCGAGAGATATTCATTAGTCCATTAATATCTTTTCGAACCGCCGTATGAATCGAGAGGTTCACGTACGGTTCTGTGAGAGCCTGCAGGTGAAACTCCTTCGGGCTACTCGACTGAGAGGACGGGGGTTAATCACCCCCTCCTACTCGATTGGTTCCGCTGCTCGTCTTTTCAGACCCATCCTTTTTAGGATTTTACTTTATTGGAGGCCTTGTATTGCTGGAAAGGGGAGAATCCACCCTGGACTATATAATAATTACCCCGCTGAGGATAAGAGAGTACCTGATTTCAAAGGTAATTACCCTGACTTCCCTAGCGCTGTTGACAGGAACAGCTATCAGTGCCATGTCGCCGTTATCCGGGTTCAATGTGCCGCTGTTGGTAACCGGTATAGCGCTTACATCGGTGCTGTTCATTCTGATAGGGTTTATGGCAGTTGCACGGTTCAGGACGGTTAATGAATACATGTTGACCTCACTATTGTATATTTCAGTTTTTTGTCTCCCTATTCTGGATTATTTTGGTCTATACCGCAGCTGGGTTTTCTACCTGCTCCCCACGCAGGCATCCCTGGTTCTTATCCGGGGAGCCTTCGAATTGCCGGCAGCCTGGCTGATCTTATATTCTATTAGCTATTTGATTATCTGTATAGCTGCGGCCTTCCCCTTTGCTTACAGGGCATTTTACAGGTTTATCGTATTAAAGGAGGGGGAGAGATAAAATGAAAAGGTACTATTTTCTAGCTAAAAACGATTTTAGAAATATAACCAGGGAATCCATGCTTGCTATTATATCCCTTGTATATCCCTTGGTCCTGTCCTCGCTTTTACAGCAGTAAGATTCATAATTCCGTTCCTTACGCTTAAACTGAAGGGTTATATTGACATTGAGGAATATTATCCGTTGATTACAGGTTTTCTACTGCTTCTACCTTCTCTTATGGTTGGCATGGTCACAGGATTTCTCCTGCTGGACGAAAGGGATGACCGTATATTGACCACTGTTGCGGTTACCCCCATAGGGAGATCAGGGTATATAAAGTATAGGATGCTTGTTACCGCAGCACTTGGGCTTATTTATGCCGCAGCAGTATTCCCGATGATAAACTTCATGGGAGTGGCGCTTAGGCTGGTAGCCCCCATTGCTTTGGTGGCTGCCATGGAGGTTCCGATAACAGCTCTGTTTCTGGCAACCTTTGCCGGCAATAAGGTGGAAGGCCTGGCACTGTCAAAGGGACTGGGGATTTTTATGATAGCGCCGGTAATAGCATATTTTACCGAGTGTCGATGGGAAACCCTTTTGGGTGTAATACCGTTCTTCTGGCCGGTTACGGCATAGACAAACCTGGTACTGGGAAAAGGGGCATACTGGTTATTTATATTGCTGGGTACAGCGGTCCACCTTGTATATATATGGGTATTTTATAGAAAATTTATCAAAAGTATTGACTGAATTATATAACCTGCATACTGAGATTGAAATAGTATAGTGCCTATGTACGATAATAGGAAGGGATAGAAAGGTCGCCGTAAATCAGAGCAGGAGGGTTTTGACATTCGAAGGCGGTACATATATAATCCCATGTTTGACAGTTGCAGATAATAAAAAGCCTGATATCCATTGAAACCATTGGATTTCAGGCTTTTGTAAATTTTAAAAAAGTGCACAATGTTATCTGCCTTTTGTTGCCTTAAAAATTTTTTTCATCTGTTTTAATGTAACGATTTCGTAATCTGTACGGAACCCGAATGCTTCGTGCAAGGCATCGGTAAAGTCGGTTCTGGTATATATCGGCTCATAGCCTTCTCCCTTTAATTCCTTAAAGTTCATTTTTCGTAAACTTCGGATAATGGTGTCACATGTGAACTGCTCATTTAACTTCTTTTCCAGAATCCTGTAAATAATCAACGCAATGAAGCAAGTTGTAAAATGCGCTATGATTCTGTCATCTCTTTTCAGATATACGGGTCTTGCTTTGAATTCACTTTTTAGGATTCGGAAGCATTCTTCAATTTCCCAACGCCGTCTGTTGATCTTTGCAATTTCAGTGGCGTCTTCGTCCAGGTTCGTGCATACAGCGTAAAAGCCATCATAGGCTGCTTCACTTTCAATCAGGGTGGTGTTGAGACTGTAGATTTCATTTTCAGCAACTTCTCCGTCGGCGGTGCAAGTAGTTTTTTCAATAAAGCGTTTGTAGTCATTCTGACGGTGTTTTATAATCTTCGAAGGATTTGTATCGAGAGCCTTAAGGGCGCGATCAATCTGTGAATTGCGGATTTTAATATTGTATTCTCTGTATTTAATGGAATAGGTGACAATTAGTTTCTGCTCCAGCCCATCCTCTTTGATCCAACGTTCTTTGTAGAATATTTTCTCTCTGTCTTTCTTTTCATCCAATTCAAGAATATTGTAGGTTTTTGCAATACCGTCTAAATGCCAGCCTTCGGGATCAAGTGCCCATTCTTTTAAGTGAGCTTTTAGCTTTTTAATCGATTGGGTAGTAATGAAGGCCCTGCCTCCTTTATCGTTGAATTTCCGGTTGCTAATCGAGGCAAGTCCTGCATCTGTGCATACAACAAACTTTGAGAGCTTGAAATCGGATAAAATCTTCTTTTCCAGGGGTTTGAGTGTAAGTTGTTCGTTTTTGTTCCCTTCTGTAATACTAAAAGCGAGAGGTATGCCGTCTCCATCCATAAATAGGCCCATCTGGACTACAGGATTTGGTTTGTGATCTTTTGCAAATCCGTATTGCTTCAAACCTTCATCATGTTCAATTTCAAAAAAATAGTTGGTACAGTCATAGTAGAGAATGCCGGTATTCCGCTTGGAAAGGGATAGGCTGTTCTGGTACAGGGATGACTGAATGAAATCCGTTTCTTTTGCTATGACCTCAAGCGCGCGGTAGATATGATGAAGTTCGAAATCTGGCGGTTCAAGCAACTCGGATGAAAGCTCATAAGTGGACAGCTTTGAAGAGGGAAAGAGGATTCTGCCGTAAAGCAGTCTCGAGAGAATGGAGTCCAAATTATATTCAAATTTGTATTTGTCAGAGATTTCTCTGCAGATCCTATTAATCCCCATCTCGTGATAGATTTTCTGCAGAAACAGGTATCCCCCATTAAAGCTGCGCTGCTCACCCTTATTAATCAGTCTAGAGGGTGAATACTTTGCAATTACTACAGGTTCTCTGCCTTCTTTTTCAAGACGGTTCAGTTCTGCAACATATTCTTCAGCCCATTCGTAGGGATCCCTGTCACCAAGCTTAGCCTTAAGTTCTTCGTAGGTTCCAAGCTTTTCATGGATCTTGTTAGTGCGTTTGCCGTTTGCATAAACGGACTTGACCACATAAAAGGAAGCAGCATTTTTCGTTCGGGATATTTGGAGTCTCATGGCATCACCTCTTCCGCAATATATAGTTATTATAACGCATTGTTAAACATTGTGCAACATAAATTTTGAAAATTTGACAAAAAAATAAAGCCATTTCAAGGCTTATATGCTTTTTTTATTCACTTAACTGTCAAACTCCCGAGCAGGAGGGTTTTGACATTCGAAGGCGGTACATATATAATGTATATGTAGTGATAATAGGTATCATTATCATTTGAACAACTGTACATATAAGGAGCTGGTGTTGTGGATACTATCGTAACCATAGTAATGATTTCTGCGGCTGCACCTATTATTGGCTCCCTTATCGGAGTTCTTAAAAAACCCTCGGAAGGCTTTATGTTCACCATGTTATCCTTTGCGGCGGGAGTTATGATGGCAATATCCTTCCTTGAACTGATTCCCGAGAGCATAAATTATTCCAGTGAGTTGGTCAGCATACTCGGTATTATTTCAGGCTCTCTGGTTATGTATGCGGTGGACCGCTTGATCCCCCATACCCATCCGGAATTCTGCGACCACAGCCAAGAGTGCAGCCTGAAAAAAACTTCTATATATCTGATTTTCGGGATATTTTTGCACAATTTCCCCGAAGGGATGGCAATAGCCATAGGAACGGTGTCACAAACCAAGATCAGTTTGATTATCGCCTTAGCAATTGCAATACATAATATACCGGAGGGCATTTGTACGTCCGCTCCGTATTATCACTGTACGGGAGACCGGTTGAAGTCCTTCCTTGTCTCTTCGGTTACGGCCGTACCGATACTATTGGGATTTATTGCTGCCTATTACATCTTCAAAAATATATCCATGGTTCTCATCGGGTATCTCATCGCATTTACGGCAGGGATTATGATTTTTATATGCGTGGATGAACTAATACCTACTTCATCGCGGAAGGTCACCAACCACGGAACTATATTCCCATTCATTATAGGGACGCTTTTTGTTATGCTTCTGGAAATGCTCTAAATTTAATCGAGTATTGCTGCTGTATATCAAGGGTATATCAAGGGGACGGTTCTCTTGATATATCAAGGGGATATATCAAGGGGACGGTTCTCTTGATATATAAAAAACATCGCCCGTAAGAAGGCGATGTTTGCTATTACAATTATTGAAATGTCATATCATTTCCCGTTTCTATAAGAGAATTAATCGGCACATCTATTTTTTCATCCGATGTTAGCAGCCTAACGCTTGCGGTTTTTCTGGCCTCATCAACGTCGTCAATCCACACAGGGATGTTATTGTAAAGCACCTCTATGCTATCCGGAGATTTGAGAATTTCGTATACTCTCTCCAACTGCATGGAAACACCTCCTCGCTAAATTCTTTGATAGTAGTATTTATAAAAAAGAAAAATATATTCGGTTTCAAACGGGTACAGATATCAGATATAATAGGTTGTAAACTCGTATATATGATAGAATTATACGAGATGAAACGATAACAAAAGCAAATCCAGTTATATTTCCGGGCAAAGGAGGGATTAGCATGATTTTATGTCCAAAATGCGGGTCCAAGTATCAAGAGGGTCCCGAAGGGTGTCCAATTTGCAGCAGAGGCGTCGACCGCATGGGAAATAACGATGTGGAGGATACCGAGGAGTGGGCTTTCCTGATGAACGTGTACAACGATACGGAGGCAGAAATTGTGAAGGGTATGCTGGAAGCCGAGGGTATACCTGCGGTTATAAGGTACAAGGGAATGGGTACCTTTCTGAAGGTATACACCGGTACCGTCATAGATGTGGACCTGTATGTACCACGGGACAGGCTGGAGAAAGCACGCAAACTAGTTGGACATATGGATTCCGGGGTTAGTGAAGAAGAACAGCCTGCCGAGCCATTTAGAAGAAAGGCAGCCAGGTTTTATATTATATATAAGATACTTGCTGTTCCTATAATAATTATGGTTATTATTAGTCTAATTAGGGCATTGAGGTAATGCTGAAGAGATATAATGGAGGTTAGGATGAAAATAAACACAGTATTATTCGACTTTGACGGTACTTTGGCGGATACATTTCCCATAATCATATATTCATTCAGGAGGGTGTTCTCCGAATATGAGGGCAAGGATTTTACGGCCGACGAAATCATAGGAATGTTCGGGCCGGGGGAAAACGAGATTTTCAGGAAACATATTTCAAAGTATAGCTGTGTGGAACCGGCTATAGAAAGGTACTACTACATTTACAAGAACAAGCACCGTGAGCTTGCCAAAAGTTCTCCGGGCATCTACCGGATGCTGCAGATGCTTAGGGCAAGGGGAATCAGTCTCGGTGTGGTAACCGGTAAGGGCAAAAGGAGTGCAGAGATATCCTTGAGAGAACTGGAGATGCTGCCCTATTTCGATGTGGTAATTACCGCTGATGATGTAGTAAATCCGAAACCGGACCCGCAGGGCATACTGATAGCTGTAAAAAGGATGAACACATCAGTAGAGAGAACGGTGTTTGTAGGGGACAGCAACGTGGATATAAAGGCCGGTAAGCAGGCGGGAGTGATTACGGCAGGGGTTAAATGGTTCAGGCCCGCCGGTTTCAGTTTTGATGTAGAACCCGATATGAGTTTTGATAGCATTGAAGATTTTATGGAATATATTAAGGGGACAGTTTTTTGATATATCAGAAGAACCGTCCCCTTGATATATTATTTTCCAAGGACTTCCTTTAACAAAGCAATAACTCTTTCATTCTGTTCCATTGTGCCTATTGTAATCCTTATAAAGGTTTTGTTTATAGGCCTTATAATCATTCCACGCTTCTGGAGCTCGACAAATACTTCATTGCAGTCCCTTTGGACATCCACGTATATGTGGTTTGCTTCGGTTGGGACATAGGAAACACCCATTTCGTCAAAGGCTTTGTAGAAAAATTCTTTTCCCTCTTTATTCAATTCATATACTTTTTTCACAAAAGCCTGGTCCTTCAGGGCAGCTATGGCTGCAACCTGAGCAAGTCTGTTTACGTTAAAAGCTTTTCTTATCTTGTTGATCTCCTGGAGGATTTCTTCCTGGGCAAGGCTATACCCCACCCTTAAAGCCGCCAATCCGTATATTTTTGAGAAGGTCCTCATAACTATCATATTGGGGTATTTTTGATACAGCTTATAACTTTCGCTGGGATAAGACGGGTCGGTAACGAATTCGTTATAGGCTTCATCATAGACAACAACTATATTATCAGGGACTTTTTTCATGAAATCGTGAAGCTCTTGCTCATTGAACATTGTACCAGTCGGATTATTGGGGTTGCACAGCCATATAACCTTTGTTTTCTCGGTTATCGCGTTGGCCATGCCATCAAGGTCCAGTTTGAAATCCTTCAAGGGGACCACAACCGGGGTGGCACCCATCATATTCACGGCTATTATGTAACTTGTGAAGGTAATATCCGCCTGTATTGCTTCATCACCAGCATTCAGGAAGGTCTCTGCAATGAGGCTTACCATCTCATCCGAACCGTTTGTGGGCATCACTTCGGTTGTCTTTACTCCATAGAACTCAGCAATAGCCTTTTTTAACTCCGTAGCATTACCATCAGGATATATCGCCAGGTTTTCTGCTTCCTTCCTGACGGCTTCTATTGCCTGGGGGGAGCAGTTAAGCGGGTTTTCATTGGAAGCAAGCTTATCAACATGCTGCAGGCCGTATTCTTTTTGAACGTCTTCTATGGGCTTGCCCGGCACGTATGGCTTAATAACTTCCAGTTCTTTTCTAAAGGGCAGTTTCATTTTTCTATCCCTCCAATGTAGTCTATTTTGTAATATTATATCATACAAATATATGCGATTCGTTGTTTTTTTAAAATACATAGAATATAAATAGCATAAAAAGGAAGAATATTAGTGATATGCCAAAGTTTGATTATAAGCAAAATTATGATAGAATCTAAAAGGATTTTAACTGTATTAATAGAATATTAATATGTTAAAACAATAGTAGAAGCAAGGGGGAGAATTAATGAAAGTTTATCAAACGGATAAAATAAGGAACGTTGCTCTTATAGGCCATGGTGGCAGCGGGAAAACTACCCTGGCCGAAGCAATGCTTTACAATGCCAAGGCTATCGAAAGGATGGGCAAGGTTGAAGAGGGTACTACTGCAGCGGATTTTGACCCTGAAGAAACCAAAAGGCAAATCTCTATAAGCTCCGCTGTATTGCCCTTTGAGTGGAACGATAAAAAGGTTAATATATTGGATACGCCGGGGTATTTCGATTTTGTTGGAGAAGTGATTGCGAGCCTTAGGGTCGCAGAAGGGGCTATATTGGTAGTGGATGCTTCTTCCGGGGTGGAAGTAGGTACCGAAAAGGGCTGGGAATACACCAGCAAAAGGGATATGCCCAGGATAATTTTTGTTAACAAGATGAACAGGGAAAATGCTGACTTTTTTAAGGTAGTAGATCAGCTGAGGGAGATGTTCGGAGTTAGCATAGCCCCCTTCCAGATTCCGATGGGCTCAGGGGAGAACTTCAATGGAATAATAAACGTGGTGGATATGAAGGCCAGGGAGTATATAGGAAAGGCCTGCAAGGACGTTGAAATCCCGGCAGGATATGAAGACAGGATTAAACCGATAAGGGAAATGGTTATGGAGGCAGTCGCCGAGACCGACGACGAGCTTATGATGAAATTCTTTGATGGTGAGCCATTTACCGAAGAGGAAATCAGAAACGGTTTAAGGAAAGGTGTGTTAAACGGGAAAATAGTGCCGGTACTCTGCGGCGCGGCGGATATGAATATAGGCGTTGAAACCCTGGTTGATATGATGGTCGACTACCTGCCATCGCCTAAGGATGCCGCTGATTTGAAAGCTGAGGATGCAAACGGAAACCCGGTGGACAAAAAGCTGAGCGCTGATGGTCCGTTCTCAGCGCTGGTGTTTAAGACCGTAGCAGACCCCTACGTAGGGAAGATTTCTATTTTCAAGGTTCTAACAGGCGTCTTTACACCCGAGACGGCGCTTTACAACGTAAGTAAGGATGAAAAGGAGAAATTCGGCAACATATTCCTGGTGAGAGGCAAAAAACAGATCAACGTGGATAAGGTTGTTGCCGGCGACATAGCAGCGGTTGCAAAACTCCAGCATACCGTTACAGGGGATACCCTCTCGGAAGGCAAGACAAACTTCGTATATTCGGCAATTCAGCTGCCGGAACCCTGTATTTCAATGGCTATAGTTCCCAAAGCAAAGGGGGACGAAGAAAAGATAAGCGGCGGTCTTCACAGGCTGCTTGAGGAAGACCCGACCTTTATGGTTGAGAAGAATAGTGAAACCGGGGACCTGCTGGTATCCGGGCAGGGTGAGGTTCATATCGAGGTAATTACAAAGAAACTGGCCAGCAAGTTTGGAGTAGACGTTGAGCTTAAGGACCCCAGGCTGCCCTATAGAGAAACTATAAAGGGAAAGGCAAAGGCGGAAGGCAAGCATAAGAAACAATCCGGCGGCCGGGGACAGTACGGACACGTGTGGATTGAATTTGAACCAACCTACGATTTAAGCGTAGACATGGAATTTGTCGACAAGATTGTCGGCGGCGTTGTTCCAAGACAGTTTATTCCCGCAGTGGAAAAGGGTCTTAGGGAAGCCATAAAAGAGGGCGTACTTGCCGGATACCCGGTTGTAGGTATTAGGGCGACGCTGTATGACGGTTCATTCCATACAGTGGACTCGGATGAAATGTCATTCAAGATTGCAGCAAACCTTTCCTACAAAAAAGGAATGAAGGAATCAAACCCCGTACTGCTTGAGCCCATAATGAGGCTTGAGATAGTAGTACCCGAGGAGTACATGGGTGATGTAATAGGTGATATCAACAAAAAGAGGGGAAGAATACTCGGGATGGAACCCAAGGATGGTAAACAGCTGGTAATTGCAGAAGCGCCGCTGGGAGAGATGTTCAAATATGCTACGGACCTGAGGTCTATGACCCAGGCAAGGGGCAGCTTCACGATGAAATTTGAAAGGTATGAAGAGGCTCCGCCGATGGTAACAGAAAAGGTTATCGCAGATGCCCAAAAAGAAGAATAATTATAGATGCTAAAAAGAACCGGAAAATCCCGGTTCTTTTTTTAGAATAAACGGCCTGTGGATACAAAGAATAATACTAGATACTGGTACGCTTCGGGGAGGTGAAAAACCTGGAAAATAAAGAGAACAGAAGAGGAAATAAGGTAGAAATGCATCAAAGGGATTCTGAAGAAGAGGATGCCCTTATTGATAAAACTGCTTACGGTGAATTTGTGTCAACATTTCACGGTTGGGTAAGTTTTGAGGAACAAAACAAAAAGGCCAAACATATAGTCAGGATAACAAAGGAGTGAACTACCGCCACTTATAGAAGTGGTTGGCTTCCTGTTTCCTAGAACCAACTGTAGTTCTCCACAGGCTTTACTTCGGGCAGTCCCTGCCCTAGATGTCCGTTGTACGGATTCTTTAGTGCCTTGGATATTTTACGCATGGAAGGCTAACTCATCGCTTGGTTTTCGCATTCAGAGTTTTTCGAGTTCTCCATGCAACCTCATATATCCAGTTGTCAAAGAACGTTGATAACTTTATTGTACCATAGAAACAAATGTTTGCCAATTCATCTCGTCATCTAAAAAGGTGGGAGACTTCTTGGCAATTAAGATTAAAAAGACAGGGGACACACCTTTAGATGACAGGGGACACACCTTTAGATGACAGGGGACACACCTTTAGATGACAGGGGACACACCTTTTGCAAAGGAATGTCCCCTTTCGACTTAGGAATGTCCCCTTTCGACTTAGGAATGTCCCCTTTCGACTTAGGAATGTCCCCTTTTGATTCCTGATTTAAAAATAATAAGATAGGGAATAAATATAAATATGCTATTGAAAATATTTTGAAATTTTACTATAATATTAATAGTCAAAGAAAGTCAAAGAGGTGATGAAGTGTTCCGGTTAAGCGATATCATTGAAGAATTTATTAAAGAGCTGATGAGGGGAACAGGGGCCGATACACTTGAAATCCAGAGAAATGAACTGGCTGAGCATTTTAACTGTGCGCCATCCCAGATAAACTACGTGCTTTCCACCCGGTTTTCAATCGATAAAGGATACTATATCGAAAGCAGAAGAGGGGGAGGGGGATACATCAGGATACAAAAGCTTGAGATAGCAAGAAAGCCCTATTTGAGCCATTTGATATTTGAGCATATAGGCGACAGTCTAACCCAAATGGATGCTCTAAGGGTTCTGAAAAATCTGGAGGAAAAGAACATTATCAGTTCCAGGGAAAGGGCTATTATGGAAGCGGCGGTTAACGACAAAAGCATAAACGTATTCTCGCCTCCAAAGGATGCAGTCAGGGCGAACATCATGAAATCAATGCTCTCAACCCTTATAAGGGAGTAAGAAAAGGAGGAGATTGCATGCTGTGCCAAAAATGCGGGAAGAAACCCGCGGTAATACACAGGATCACGAATGTCGGCGGAAGCAAGCAAGAGGTACATCTGTGCGAGGAGTGTGCAAGGGAGGAAGCCAATACATTTATGGACGACGCATTTTCCATTAATGCGCTGCTGTCTTCCCTGCTTAACATGGGAATAGACACTCCGATTAAGGTTGAAAAGATGGAAACCATAAAATGCGGTGCATGCGGACAGAGTTTTGGGGAATTCCGTACAACAGGGCGGTTGGGGTGCGATCAATGCTATACAACTTATAAAGACAGGCTGGCCTCTTTGCTTAAGAGCATACATGGAAACAACCAGCATTCCGGCAAAATTCCAAAGAGGGTCGGAAGCTCCCTCAGAATAAGGCGGGAAGTCGATAATTTGAAGACTGAACTGGAAAAAGCGGTCAAAGCTGAGGAATATGAGAAGGCTGCCGAGATCCGGGACAGGATCAAGAATCTTACCGGAACGGCGTAACAGGGGGGAGATATTATGGATGATTGGATAAAGGGAGAAGGACCTCACAGTGAGATAGTAATAAGTTCACGGGTGCGGCTGGCAAGAAATATCGCCGGTCTGCCCTTTCCGGACAGACTTAATGAGCAGGGTGCCCAAAGGCTGATCACTACGGTTGAGAAAGCCATTAAACGTAATCCTGTGCTGTTTAAGGATTTTGATTTAAATATCCTGAAAGGGATGACACCCCTTGAAACAAGAATATTGGTGGAAAAACACCTGATCAGCCCGGCCCTTGCCGAAAGACATGACCAGGGAGCGGTTTTTATCAGCAAGAACCGGCAGATGAGCATAATGGTGAATGAAGAGGATCATATCAGGATACAGGTTCTCCTGCCCGGCCTTCAACTGGATAATGCATGGGACCTTGCAAATAAAATAGACGATGTCCTGGAAGAAACGATAGATTTCGCCTATGACGAGAGATATGGATACCTTACAGCATGTCCGACCAATACGGGTACAGGCATGAGGGCATCGGTCATGGTACATCTTCCGGCTTTGGCGCTTACAAATCAGCTCAAGAGGGTGTTTCAAGCGCTGGGGCAGCTCGGGCTTGCTGTCAGGGGCTTATATGGAGAAGGAACCGATATTGTGGGCAATATGGTTCAGATTTCTAACCAGCTGACCCTGGGCCAGTCCGAACAACACATAATAAAAAGCCTTAAAGGTGTGACGGGAGAGATAATAAACAAGGAAAATCAGGCCAGGGAAGCAATGCTGAAAAATAGCAGGATTGCACTGGAGGACAAGATATGCAGAGCTTACGGTATATTAACCGAAGCCAGGATAATATCCTCAAAGGAGTTTATGGAGCTGCTGTCCGATGTTAGGCTGGGCGTTGATACGGGGATATTAAAGGGTATTGATAGAGCGGTATTGAATGAGCTGATGCTGGAATCCCAGCCGGCTTTTCTCCAGAGTATAGCGGGAGCACAGCTTAACGATAGTGAAAGGGACGTTTTCAGGGCACAATTGATTAGAAGGAAAATGAAATAGGGAGGGATAAATATGGATATATACGGAAGATTTACAGAAAGGGCACAAAGGGTTATTTTGATTTCACAGCAGGAGGCAGCATCTATGAATCATCCCTATGTGGGTACCGAACATCTGCTGCTTGGCCTTATCAAGGAAGGCGGAGGAATAGCCGCGCAGGTGCTGAAGGGGTTAGGAGTTGACTCCGCAAAGGTTGTAGAAAAGATTGAAGAATACACCGGCAGGGGTGACGATAGCTTTCAGGGGCAGGTAATGGACCTTACACCAAGATCCAAAAGGGTACTGGATCTCAGCTATATGGAAGCGAGAAGGATGAATCACAATTACGTAGGCACAGAGCATATATTGCTTGGACTGATTAGGGAAGGGGAAGGCATAGCCGCAAAGGTGCTCAAAGACCTCAATGTTGATTTGAATAAAGCCAGGGAAGAAACGCTGAAAATGTTGAGCACGCAGGCGCCAAATTCGTCGGGCATGGCTACCGCCAAAAATGACACTCCCACCCTTGACCAGTTCGGAAGAGACCTTACACAGACAGCAAGGGAGGGCAAACTGGACCCGGTTATAGGCAGGATTAAAGAAATAGAGAGGGTTATTCAGGTGTTGAGCAGGCGTACCAAGAATAACCCCGTGCTCATCGGTGAGCCGGGTGTTGGCAAGACCGCCATAGCGGAAGGGCTTGCCCAAAGGATAATAGAAGGGGAAGTCCCTGAGATTTTAAAAGAGAAACGTGTTGTAACCCTTGATCTTGCATCAATGGTGGCAGGTGCAAAGTACAGGGGAGAATTTGAAGACAGGCTGAAAAAGGTTATGGGAGAACTGCAGCAGGCAGGGAACGTAATCCTGTTCATCGATGAAATGCATACGATAATCGGTGCCGGTGCAGCCGAGGGGGCAATTGACGCATCCAATATTCTAAAGCCGGCTCTGGCTAGGGGGGAAATACAGGCAATTGGAGCAACCACCCTTGACGAATACAGAAAGCATGTGGAAAAAGACCCTGCCCTTGAAAGGAGATTCCAACCGATTATGGTAGGAGAACCTACGGTGGAAGAAACAATAGGAATACTGCGGGGCTTAAGGGACAGGTATGAATCCCATCACAGGGTTAAGATAACCGATGAGGCGATTAAGGCAGCGGCTAATCTGTCAGATAGGTACATTTCGGATAGATTCCTTCCCGACAAGGCCATTGACCTTATTGATGAAGCAGCTTCCAGGGTAAGGATTAAGAGTATTACGGCTCCGCCGGAACTAAAAAGCCTGGAAGAAAAAATCAACGAAATCAAGAAGGAAAAGGAAGAGGCCATTAGCCATCAAGAGTTTGAAAAAGCGGCCGCATTGCGGGATGAAGAGCAGAAGCTGAGACAGGAGATGGCCGGATTAAAGGAGAACTGGGAAAAAGACAGACAAAAATCAACCGCAATAGTGGATGAGGAAGGTATAGCAAGGATCGTATCCGACTGGACCGGTATACCCGTAACCAAGCTTGCGGAAGAAGAGACACATCGTCTGCTGAAACTGGAGGAGGTTCTCCACCGAAGGGTCATCGGACAGGAGGAAGCCGTCAAAGCCGTTGCCAAGGCTGTGAGGAGAGCAAGGGTCGGTCTCAAGGACCCGAAAAGGCCGATCGGGTCGTTCATATTCCTGGGACCGACGGGAGTAGGTAAAACGGAGCTCTCGCGGGCTCTTGCGGAAGCGCTGTTTGGCGATGAGGATGCTATGATTAGGATAGACATGTCGGAGTATATGGAAAAACACTCTGTTTCACGGCTGGTTGGGTCGCCTCCGGGATATGTGGGGTATGAAGAGGGCGGACAGCTCACTGAGAAAGTCAGAAGACGCCCCTATTCAGTGATTTTGTTTGATGAGATAGAGAAAGCGCACCCCGATGTATTCAACATTCTCCTGCAAATATTGGAGGATGGGCGTCTGACCGATTCCAAGGGTAGAACAGTGGATTTTAAAAATACGGTTGCTATAATGACTTCGAATGTGGGCGCGCATACCATCAGAAAGCAAAGAAGCCTTGGCTTTGCAGGTGTTACCGACGATAGCAAGAAGGATGAGTATCAAAAGATGAAGGACAAGATTATGGACGAACTCCGTAAGACGTTCCGCCCTGAGTTTCTCAACAGGGTTGATGAAATTATCGTATTCCACCAGCTTGAGGAGGAGCATCTGATAAGCATTGTAGACCTTATGCTGAGAAGTCTGTCGGACAGGCTGCGTGACATGGGAATTGAGATTGAAGTTACCGAGGACGCGAAGAAGCATATAGCCAAGGAAGGGTTTGACCTGACCTATGGGGCAAGGCCTTTACGCAGAGCGATACAGAATATGATTGAGGACCAACTGTCTGAAGAGATGTTGGGAGGAAAAGTCAAGGAAGGCGACAGGGTTGTTATAGACGTGAAGGATGGGAAAATTGCCATAAGTAGTAATTGATCATAGGGTGGTGCTGCGGCACCCCCTTAATTCTATGCCGCTATATTTATAAATATTGAAACATTGGCAAATAATAGATTTAACAGAGGTCACTGTTGGGATATAATTTAATAAACAAAAAGTAAAGGAGACTTTTATGGTGAAGGTAAAAAGTATATATATATGCCAGAACTGTGGATATGAGAATCCAAAATGGATGGGCAAGTGTCCTGGATGCCATGAGTGGAATACAATGGTAGAAGAAATACAAAATAAGAAGTCCGCGGAAAAAGACTGGAGAACCGGCAACTCAAAGCCTATACCTATAGACCAGATCGACCTTACCCAGGAGCCGAGGCAGCATACGGGTATCAATGAACTGGACCGGGTGCTGGGAGGGGGCATCGTTAAAGGTTCCGTAACCCTGGTAGGCGGTGACCCCGGCATCGGCAAGTCAACGCTGTTGCTGCAGCTTGGAGGGAACCTGGCACCCAAGTATAGAGTCCTGTATGTTTCAGGCGAGGAATCCGTTAAGCAGATAAAAATAAGGGGAGAGCGGCTTGAAGTTAACAGCGAGAATCTCTTTGTTCTTGGGGAAACCGATATAGATATGGTCATTGAACAGGTAGATAGACTTGCACCTGATGTACTAATAGTCGATTCGATTCAGACCGTTTATACAAATGAAATTTCTTCAGCTCCCGGGAGTGTTAGTCAGGTGCGGGAGACCACGGGCAAACTGCTCAGAATGGCAAAACACACGGGGATTCCAACGTTCATTGTAGGTCATGTGACCAAACAGGGAGCCATTGCCGGCCCCAAAATCCTTGAGCATATGGTAGACACCGTGCTTTATTTTGAAGGAGAAAGGTACCAGAGCTACAGAATCATAAGGGCGGTCAAGAACAGATTTGGCTCAACAAATGAAATAGGAGTTTTTGAGATGAAAGACATAGGATTGAAAGAGGTTCCGAACCCCTCTGAACTGATGCTGGAGGGAAGACCGGTAGGCGTGCCGGGCACCGCCGTAATATGCAGCATGGAAGGGACCCGGCCTATGCTGGTGGAGCTTCAGGCCCTTGTAAGCTTATCTAACCTGGGAATGCCCCGGAGAATGGCCTCGGGCATTGATTACAACAGACTGTCTATGCTGATGGCGGTGATGGAAAAGAGGCTGGGCATGCAGCTGCAGGGACAGGACGCATATGTCAACGTTATTGGAGGACTGAAGGTGGATGAACCGGCGGCGGACCTTGGTATTGCAGTGGCGGTAGCCTCAAGCTTCCGAAATAGGTACGTAAATGAAGACAGTGTAATAATGGGTGAAATTGGCCTTACCGGCGAAATAAGAGCGGTAAACTCCATAGAAAAAAGGGTAAAGGAAGCCCAAAAGCTGGGGTTTTCCAAATGTATAATACCAATAGACAATATGAAGCAGATAAACCATTCTCAAATAGATGTTATTGGTGTGAGGAATCTGGCGGAGGCTATAGAAGTAGTATTGGGAGGATAGTAGATGGCTGAAATAAGACAGAGAGATGATGGAATCCTAAACTCGATCAGAATGATTGCTCCAGGGACTCCCCTGAGGGAAGGACTGGACAACATTTTGAGGGCGAAGACCGGAGCTCTTATAGCGGTAGGAGATAATCCGGAAATAATGGCATTGGTGGATGGAGGTTTTTTTATCAACAGCGAGTTCACTCCTGCTCACTTGTATGAGCTTGCAAAGATGGACGGCGGCATCATTCTTAGCTATGATACAAAAAAGATATTGTACGCAAATACCCAGTTTATACCTGACCCTTCCATCCCCTCTTCTGAAACAGGAATCAGGCATAGAACCGCAGAGAGGGTTGCCAGGCAGACAGGTGAAATGGTGATTTCAATATCCCAGAGAAGGAACATCATCACCCTGTATAAAGGATATTCAAAGTATATCGTGAAGGATTCCAGCTCTATTCTGTCCAAAGCAAACCAGGCTATCCAAACGCTGGAAAAATACAAGGCTGTTCTTGACAGGGCTAAGGTAAACCTTACCTCCCTTGAATACGAAGACCTGGTTACTATACTGGATGTAGCTACGGTAATCCAGAGGACGGAGATGGTCTTGAGAATTTCACATGAAATTGAAAAATATCTTATCGAGTTGGGGAACGAAGGCAGGCTTATAAGTATGCAGATGGAGGAACTGGTTGCCAACGTCAGGGAAGACGGCACAAATATCATAAGGGATTACAGCCGGGTGCAGGATGATGAGAATTATAACGCGACGGGTAGGGCTATCAGAAACCTTTCGTCGGAAGAACTGCTTGACCTTGCTCAGATATGCAGGCTGCTGGGCTATGAAGGGGATTTGAATTCCCTCGAGACACCCGTTTCTCCGAAGGGCTACAGGTTGCTGAGTAAAATCCCCAGGCTGCCTGCCGTTGTTATTGAAAACCTGGTAAAGGAATTCGAAGGGTTAAATAACATAATGACGGCATCAATACACGACCTTGACGAGGTCGAGGGAATTGGTGAAGTGCGGGCGCATATAATCAAGGAGGGCTTAAAAAGGCTTCAGGAGCAGGTATTGCTGGATAGGATTATCTAGAAAAATTAAAACCTGCCGGAGGGCAGGCTGTATGCATTACAGCAAATTGAAAATCCCAAGGGTTTTCAGCTTTTTATGCTCGTTTAATGCGGTATCATAGAGGCTCATGTCCAATACATTGCATATTGCCGCTAAGTAGAAAAGGTTTGCGCCGAGTTCCTTTTCAATAGCTTCCCGGCAGCTTTCACACAGACTTCCTCTTATATGGGTATCCAGATACTCGCTGAGTTCTTTCAATGAAGCGTCTGAGGGAGTAGTCTGCCTTTGAGCTTCAACTTTTAAACATCCACAGCTGGTAACAGCCTTAATAATCGCCCTGTTAACCCTTGCGTTAGATTCCTGAAACTTTGTCATAACATCCAAAACGCTTTTATGCCTAACAAGCAGTTGGGACACTGAATCCTGGAAATCATCAAAAAGGATATCTTCCATACAATCACTCCCTTGACCGTTTTGGGGCTAATACTATTATAATGGCATTAACGGTTATTTGCAATGTGTTTATTGGGTTTTAAGCGGTTTCACCAGTCAAAACAGATGAATAGTTATGAGTTCAAGTAATAGTTGACATATATCTAATATATGTGTTAAAATATTTGTTTCATTGACATGCAAGCCCTTATATAGTAGAATTAAATTAATGACGTAGGTGTTATTGGAGGTATATGGATGTTTAATATAGGAGATAAAGTAGTGTATCCGATGCATGGTGCAGGAATCATTGAATCAATAGAAGAAAAAGAGATTTTAGGAAACAAACAGAAGTATTATATAATGAGGATGCCTATAGGAAACATGAAAGTCATGATACCGCTTGAAAGCGTTCAGGATATAGGCCTTCGGGAAGTCATCGACAAGGAAAAAGTAAACACTGTTGTTGAAGTACTGGGTGGGTGCAAAACAAACATGCCCAGCAACTGGAATAGAAGATACAGGGTAAATATGGATAAGATTAAAAGCGGAGACATTTTAGAAGTTGCCGACGTAGTCAGAAACCTTATGCTGAGAGATAGGGAGAAAGGGCTGTCTACAGGTGAAAGAAAAATGCTGAATAACGCCAAACAAATACTTGTTAGCGAGTTGGTGCTGGTAAACAACATGGATGAGAACGAGATAGAAAGCATGATAGAAGATATTATCGGATAAAGCGTCGTATTCGACGCTATATTTTTGTTTTTTTATTGCATAAGAAAGAATACTTTCCTATGCAATAAAAATGGTATAATAATAGACGGACTTTTTACGTTTGAATGTTGAGCAATAACAAAATAGGTTATAAAATAAATATATAATGGTGATAATCAGATGAAGGAGGTGATTAAAATTAATGGTAAATAAGTTGATTCGGGGACTGTTAACTGCAGCGGGAGTTGTAATTGGATACCAATTAACTCTTGTGCTGGCAAATATCATGGATATTGGTGAGATTTTTGGATTTACACTTAACGGAACAACTCAGATTATTATTTATGCTATAGGAGCAATTGTTTTCGGTCTCATATTTTTCCTTATATCGCCGTGGCTCATAAAACTGGGATGGAAAACTACGGATATAATTGAAGGGGCACTGCAAAGCGTGCCGACAAACGATATTATACTTGGAACTGTGGGGCTGATTTTTGGGCTTGTTATAGCTAATCTTCTGATAAGACCTTTAGCCATAATTCCTATTCCTTGGCTCGGCAGCATTGCCATGGTGCTTGCCAATATTGCCCTTGGCTATCTCGGCATAAGGGTGGCAACGAGGAAAGGACAAGACCTTGGCGGGGTGATTTACTCGCTGAAGAAGCTGGGGACAAAGGATAAGAACATAAAATCAGAGTATTCGGCAAAACCGAAGATTCTTGACACAAGCGTAATAATTGACGGTAGGATAGCGGACATATGCAAGACAGGTTTTATAGAAGGCCCGCTTATCATACCGGGGTTTGTCTTGGAAGAACTCAGGCACATCGCTGATTCCTCCGATACCTTAAAAAGAAACAGGGGCAGACGGGGACTGGATATATTGAATAAAATACAGAAGGAACTTGATATACCGGTTCAGATATACGATAAACCCTTTGACGACACCCTTGAGGTTGACACCAGGCTGCTGAAACTGGCACAGCAGCTGAAGGGTAAGGTTGTTACAAACGATTTCAATCTGAATAAGGTGGCTGAGTTTCAGGGTGTTCCTGTCCTAAATATAAATGAGCTGGCTAATGCAGTTAAGCCGGTGGTTTTACCCGGTGAAGAGATGGTAGTTCAGGTCATAAAGGACGGTAAAGAGACCGGACAAGGTGTGGCTTATCTCGACGATGGAACCATGATTGTCGTGGATGGCGGCAAAAAGCATATAGGTGAATCTATAGGAGTAATGGTAACCAGTGTCCTCCAGACAGCTGCAGGCAGGATGATATTTGCAAAACCTAAAAATATTATGGATAACAAGGCAGGATAGAAACGCAGCCTCCACCCACGCAAGGGTGGAGGTTTTTCCTGTATACTTTTTGGAGGAATCGCGGCTTTAATGACGAATTGTTTGTGCCAGAGGTGACATATTATGTATAGAAAAAAGAGAATAGCTGCAGTGGTGGCTGCAGCTGGCAAAGGAAGCAGGATGAACGGAACAATCAATAAGCAGTTCCTTATGCTGGGAGACAAGCCTATACTGGCCCATACCCTCCGGGTTTTGCAGGGATGCAGCGTTGTCGACGAGGTCATTGTAGTGGCGGCCAAGGATGAGATTGAGTACTGTTATGAGCATATAATAAATCCATATGGTTTCTCCAAGGTGCGGGATGTGGTTGCCGGAGGAGCAACCAGGCAGCGGTCGATGGCAAACGGGCTAAACACAGTCCACCCTGATACGGATATAGTCGTATTGCATGACGGAGTAAGGCCCTTTTATTCATGTGAGCTAATCGAGCAGGGTGTCAGGATAATAGTTGAGGGCAGAGGAGATGGAGCGGTGTGCGCTGTTCCGCTGAAGGATACGGTAAAGGTTGTTGGCGAAAACGGGGAGGCTGCTGCGACCCTGGACAGGTCAAAGCTGCAGGCAGTACAAACGCCTCAGTGCTTCCGGTATTCTAAAATTCTGGAAGCGTATAGGATGGCGGAACGGGAAGGGAGAGAAGCCACCGACGATTCAACGCTGCTTGAAGAATTCGGAGGCAGGGTTGTGCTTTATCCCGGAAGCAATAGGAACATCAAAATCACGACGCCGGAAGACATGATTATAGCAAAGGCGTTTCTAAATTGGGGGGACTTGACATGAACAGGGTAGGCATTGGGTATGACGCCCATAGGTTTATACCGGGAAGGAAGCTTGTAATCGGAGGTGTTGCAATAGATTATAGTCGTGGGCTGGAGGGGCATTCCGATGCGGACGTCCTGATACATGCAATCATGGATGCGATGCTGGGAGCAGCAGGGATGGGGGATTTAGGAACTCATTTTCCGGATAGCGATCCAGCCTATAAGGGCATAAGCAGCTTAAAACTTCTGAAGGAGGTCGCGGGAATCATCCGGGAAGCCGGCTTTGATGCGGTGAATATTGACGGTATTATCGTTGCCCAGGAACCCAGGATGAGCCCGTATATCGGAAAAATGAAGGCAAATATAGCAGATACCGTGGGGCTGCACCCTGCCCGTGTCAATGTGAAGGCTACCACGACCGAGGGAATGGGCTTTGAAGGAAGGAAAGAGGGCATCGGAGCGCAGGCCGTTGTTCTGCTTAGTGAGAGGCAACACAGCACGCTTGAAGAAAAAGGAGACGCAATGTTATAATATAGCATAATTAAATATATTGGGGAGGCAAAAGCAATGGCAAGAGCGAGATTTGCACCAAGCCCAACGGGACCAATACATATAGGAAATATCAGAACGGCCCTTTTCAACTACCTGTTTGTACGAAGCAGCGGCAGCGGCAACACGATGGTGTTGAGGATAGAAGATACAGACGTCCAGAGGTCATCGGGAGAGTATGAGAAGCTTATATTCAACGAACTCAAGTGGCTGGGAATAGAATGGGACGAAGGCCCCGACAGAGGAGGACACCACGGTCCTTACCGGCAGAGCGAAAGGCTGGAAACATATAGGAAGTACATAGAGAGTTTGATAGAGGAAGGCAAGGCATACTATTGTTTCTGTACTCCGGAGGAGCTTGAGGAGGACAAGAAAAAAGCCCTTGAAGAAGGAGATATTCCAAAGTATTCCGGTAGGTGCAGCAGACTTGCCCCGGAGGAGATAGAACGGTATATAAGGGAAGGCAGGCCTGCAACTGTGCGATTTAAACTGCCCGTAAACAAGCCGGTTATTTTTGATGATATGATCAAGGGAAGAATAGAAATCAATTCGGATACGCTGGGTGGAGATCTTGTCATTCTGAAGTCGGATGGAATGCCTACGTACAATTTTGCCGTAGTGATAGACGACCATCTTATGGGAATAACCCATGTCATCAGGGGAGAGGACCACCTTTCCAACACGCCGAAACAGATCCTCCTATATGAAGCCTTGGGGTGGGAGAAGCCCCTGTTTGCCCATGCACCGCTCATACTGGGCCCGGACAGGACAAAATTGAGCAAGAGACACGGGAATACCTACATAGGGCAGTATAGGGATGAAGGCTACCTTCCGGAGGCGATGTTCAATTATCTTGCGCTGCTCAGCTGGTCCCCCGACGGTGAGAGAGAGCTTCTCACCAAGGAAGAGATAATACAGCAGTTTAGGATTGACAAGGTTAACAAGGCTAATCCTGTATTCGACATAGACAAGCTGAACTGGATCAATTCCCACTATATCAGGCAGTCTCCGGCGGAGAGAATTGTTGAACTGGCTATTCCGCATCTTATAGAAAGCGGGCTGATGACCGGGGAAGAAGCCCGGGAAAGGCGGGAGTGGGTTAAATTGGTGGTGGAAGCGGTCCAGGAAAGCCTTGTTAAGGTTTCGGATATAACCGATAGAGCGAGGATTTTCTTCGAAAACAGCCCGTCTCCGAAAGACGATGAGGCGATGGAAGTTCTGCGGGGAGAGCATGTAAAGGGGCTTCTGCAGCTGTTCAAGGCAAAGCTGGAGGGCGTGGAGGAAGTTGATGAAGAAATCTGCTCAGGGATTTTCAAAGCCATCCAGAAGGAAACCGGGATAAAAGGGAAAAGCCTGTTCATGCCGGTGCGGGTGGCAGCAACAGGCCAGTGCCACGGTCCTGACCTGATGAAAACCCTTTTAATTCTTGGCAAAGACAGGCTGATAGCGAGAATCGGATATATGCTGGATAACTATGTCCAGGGAAAGGAGTAAGGGCCATGAAACTCTATAACACCCTCACCAGGAAGAAGGAAGAATTTGTGCCTCTTGAGAAGGGTAAGGTAAGGATGTACGTGTGCGGCCCGACTGTTTACAACTACTTTCATATAGGCAACGCCAGGCCTTTCATTATCTTTGATGTTCTGAGAAGATATCTGGAATACAAGGGGTATGAGGTTATATTCGTTCAGAACTTCACGGATATTGACGATAAAATGATAAACAGGGCAGCGGAAGAAAACATTACGGTAGAAGAACTGGCCGAGAGGTTTATCCATGAGTATTTTATCGATGCGGACGGCCTGGGCATCAGGCGGGCCACCGTTCATCCCAGGGCCACCTGCCACATAGGGGAGATAATCGAGATCATAGAAAAACTGGAGCAAAAAGGACTGGCCTATGAAGCGGACGGGGATGTGTACTTCAGCGCCCAGAAATTTTCGGGATACGGAAAGCTGTCCGGGCAGAGCCTGGATGAACTGAACGCCGGTGCCAGGATAGAGGTAAACGAGGCCAAGGAAAATCCCGCGGACTTTGCTCTCTGGAAGAAGCAAAAGCCCGGGGAGCCTGCCTGGGACAGCCCATGGGGCAAAGGGAGGCCCGGATGGCACATAGAATGCTCGGCAATGGCAACCAAATACCTCGGGGAGACCATAGACATTCACGCCGGCGGCCAGGACCTGATTTTCCCACATCATGAGAACGAGATAGCCCAGTCGGAGGGCGCTTCGGGAAAGCCCTTTGCAAGGTACTGGCTGCATAACGGATACATCAATGTGGATAATGAAAAAATGTCAAAATCCCTCGGCAACTTTTTTACCGTTAGGGACATCAGCAAGGAATACGACCTGGAGGCTGTAAGGTTCTTCATGCTCTCGGCCCACTACAGGAATCCCGTAAATTTCAGCAGGGAAATGATGGACCAGGCCAAGAGCGGCTTGGAGAGGCTGTATAACACAAAGGGCAACCTGGAGCATATAGCCAGAAACGCGCCAAGCACCGAGCCGGCTCGGTGGGAGGAGCAAAAGCTGAAGGCTCTGGAGGATTTCAGGGCAAAATTCGAGGCGGCTATGGAAGACGACCTGAATACTGCGGACGCAATTGCAGCTATATTTGAGATGGTGAAGGAAATAAACGTAATCGTAAAAGAGGATGTTTCGGCGTGGTTTGCAAAAGGGGCCCTTGATATTTTGCTCAGCCTTACCGGGGTTTTGGGCCTGCTGACCCGAGAGGACGATGGGCTTGATAAGGAAATTGAAGAACTGGTGCAAAAGAGGGAACGGGCAAGAAAGGAAAAGAACTGGTCCGTTGCCGACAGTATCAGGGACCAACTGAAGGCAAAGGGAATAGTCCTCGAGGATACGCCCCAGGGGGTAAAATGGAAAAGGATATAGGGATTGCTTTTGCCCGGGGAAATACCCTCGGACAAAACTTGACTTAGGATGGTGCAGGTGATGAAAGAATACGCTAACCAGCTGTCGGACAGGTTTTGTGGCGCCGATGTAAAGATGCTGTCCCCCCTTGTACTTGCGTACCTGGGGGATGCCTGCTTCGAGCTGTATATAAGAAGCAGGATAGTCAAGGATAACAGCCAGCTGCCGCCGGATAAGCTCCATCGCCTGACCGTGGGCTTTGTAAGGGCTTCGTCCCAGAGCGATATCGTGCATGGTATCTGGGATGACCTGAGCGAAGAGGAAAGGGCTGTTGTTAAGAAGGGGAGAAATGCAAAATCCGGGACATCACCGAAGAATGCCGATATTACACAGTACAGGTATGCTACGGGCTTTGAAGCGCTGGTGGGGTATTTGCTGCTGGCGGGCTCAAATGACAGGCTGATGGAAATCCTGGACATGTCGTATAATCAGGTTGGATTTGATATGGATATGTAAATGCGAACAGGGGGTCGGAAAATGACAAAACTAAGGGTAAAGCTGGTCCAACATACTCCGGAACCGGACAAGCTGGTTTCTGCAGCTGCCAGGCTGTGCTATTCAAGGGTCGGTGTGGAGGAGATTATGGAGAATTTCACGGACGAAGGGGTAAGCAGGTTTCTCAATATATTGATGGAAATGGGGCATCAATCCCCCATCGAGCATGCATCCTTTACCTTTGCTGTGGAAGGTGTCAGCAGGGTGTTGACCCATCAGCTGGTCAGGCATAGGATAGCCAGCTATTCCCAGCAGTCCCAGAGATATGTGAAGCTGGACCAGTTCGACTACGTAATCCCGCCCGACATAGAAAAAATCCCCGAGGCAAAGGAGATATTTGAAAGGGCGATGCGCGAAGACCAGGATTATTATAACAGCCTGGTGGAAATTCTATATAAGAGACACTATGATGAATTAGTCCGCGGAGAAGGGCTGAATGAAAAGGCAGCGCAGCAGGCCGCAGAGAAAAAAGCCATCGAGGACGCCCGGTATGTGTTTCCGAATGCGTGTGAAACAAAGATACTATTTACTATGAACGCGAGGTCTTTATTCAATTTTTTCAGCCTGCGGTGCTGCAACAGAGCCCAGTGGGAAATCAGGGACCTTGCAGTTGAGATGCTGAGACAGGTAAGAAAAGCAGCTCCTATACTGTTTAAGAACGCCGGACCCGAATGTCTCAAGGGACCCTGTCCGGAAGGCAGGATGACCTGCGGAAAAGCAGAAGGAGTCCGGGATATGTTCCGGAATTTATAAAAAGCGAGTGGAGGGCAAAGCCCATGGTTTTAACAGGGAATAATGGGGAGTTCGATTTGGTGGAAGGCAGGAACCCGGTTATGGAGGTTCTGAAATCCGGAAGAGAAGTTGAAAGGATATATGCCGCAAAAGGCTTGCAGGGAGCGGGTAAGAGGATAATAGAGCAGGCGCTGGATATGGGTGTGAGAGTAGAGTATTCAGACAGGGGAATGCTGGACAGCATTTCTGTTACCGGCTCGCACCAGGGAATTATTGCGGAGGTGTCAAAATTCCGGTATTCCGAGGATTTGGAAGGTATAATAAACGGTGCAAGGGAAAAGGGTGAAGCGCCGCTTGTTATCATTCTTGATAAGATTACCGATCCCCATAACCTGGGCGCGATAATCAGGACGGCCAACTGCTGCGGCGCCCACGCAGTGATAATTCCCAGGAGAAATTCCGCAGGGGTCAATTCAACGGTTATCAAAGCCTCCGCAGGAGCCGTGGAGCATATTCCGGTTGTGCAGGTAACCAACCTGGTTCGGGCGATTGAAGAGTTGAAGGGTATGGGTCTGTGGATTGCAGGGGCGGATATGGAAGGCGAATCAATGTACAATGCAGACTTAAAAGGCGCCCTAGGTTTGGTCATAGGGAGCGAAGGCAAGGGCATCAGCCGCCTGGTTAAGGAAAAATGCGATTTTATTGTAAGCATACCTATGAAGGGAGAGATATCATCCCTGAACGCTTCCGTAGCAGCCGGGGTTCTGATGTATGAAATATTGAGACATAGGCTTCAAAGTAAATAACGGGTGAAGGGACTATGAAGGAATATTTGATTGTAGACGGGTACAACATAATAAATGCCTGGCCGGAGTTAAGAAGCCTATTCAGGGATAATATTGAAGCCGCCCGGGACAAACTAATAGAAATAATGGCGGGCTTTCAAGCATATAAAGGTATTAAGGTGATTGTCGTTTTTGACGGGCACCTTGTCAAGGGAAATACTGGGACGCTCGAAACGGTGGATGGCGTACAGGTTATCTATACCAGAGAGCATGAAACCGCCGATAGTTACATAGAAAAGAGCATTAAGGCCATGTCGAAAAAGGGGCTGGTGCGGGTAGCAACTTCCGACTGGACAGAACAGCAGGTGATTATGGCAATGGGTGGGATAAGAATATCTGCGAGCGAACTGCGGGGGTTGGTCCAAGTATTCGATAAGGACATTAAACGTAAGTTTTTGGATAAAGGCAAAGATAGGATTAATACCGTTGACAGCAATTTATCGCCGGATGTCGCGAGTAGATTGCAAAAATGGCGGAAAGAGAGATAGCTTGGCTTGACTAATAAAAAAAAATTAATATATAATAATTGTATGGTTCAACGGGGCAAAAAACCTTTGCTGGAGGCGATGCTTGTGGGAGCAAGAGGCCGTGATGATTTAGCTTATAAGCACTATGAAATGATGCTCGATGAGGAAATTGTACAACAAGCAAAGGAGGGAAATTGTAAAGCTGCCGAATACCTGATAAACAAGTATAAAAACTTTGTGCGGGCAAAGGCAAGGTCATATTTTCTAATCGGTGCAGACCGCGAAGATATTGTTCAGGAAGGTATGATAGGGCTTTACAAGGCAATCAGAGATTTCAGACAGGATAAACTCTCTTCTTTCAGGGCATTTGCGGAGTTGTGTATTACACGCCAGATAATAACTGCTATCAAGACAGCCACAAGGCAGAAGCACATTCCCTTGAATTCCTACGTTTCACTGAATAAGCCGTTGTATGACGAAGAATCAGACAGGACACTGCTGGATATTCTGTCGGGGTCCCGTGTTACCGACCCAGAGGAACTGATTATCAGCAGGGAAGAGTTTGTTAACATTGAAAATAAAATAGGCGAGATTCTAAGCGATCTGGAATGGGAGGTTCTGATGTCCTACCTACAGGGTAAATCCTACCAGGAAATTGCATGCGATCTGGACCGCCACGTTAAATCTATCGACAACGCTCTGCAGAGGGTTAAGAGGAAGCTGGAAAGGTACTTAAATACCAGGGAATAAGGCAGATTTTTCAGAATAATATTTCTTGACACCGTAGGGTAACATATAGTAAAATGGTATACTGGCGGGTCGAAATGAATAAAATCTAGCATAAATCTTTGCCCACGTAGCTCAGCAGGTAGAGCGTCGCCTTGGTAAGGCGGAGGTCACCGGTTCAAGTCCGGCCGTGGGCTCCATATTTATTCTATTATGAAACGCCAGGAACGGTTTTCTGAGCGGTATTTTACTATTAATTGGGGACACCTTAAATAAAGGAGGAAAAAGAAACGATGGGAAAGGCAAAATTTGAGAGGAATAAACCGCACGTAAACGTTGGGACGATAGGTCATATTGACCATGGCAAGACTACGCTGACAGCGGCAATAACCTTTAAACTGGCGCAGGAAGGCGGAGCAGTAGCAACCGCATACGACCAGATAGACAAGGCACCGGAAGAGAAAGAAAGGGGTATAACCATCTCCACAGCGCACGTAGAATACGAGACAAAGAACAGGCACTACGCCCACGTAGACTGTCCCGGACACGCCGACTACGTAAAGAACATGATAACGGGGGCGGCACAGATGGACGGAGCCATCCTGGTAGTATCGGCGGCAGACGGTCCGATGCCGCAGACAAGGGAACACATACTACTGGCGCGACAGGTTAACGTACCATACATAGTGGTATACCTGAACAAATGCGACATGGTGGATGACGAAGAGCTGATAGAGCTGGTAGAGATGGAAGTAAGGGACCTGTTGAACGAATACGAATTTCCGGGAGATGAGGTGCCCGTAATCAGAGGTTCAGCCCTAAAAGCGCTGGAAGACCCGAACAGCGAATGGGCGAATTCAGTAGTAGAGCTGATGAAAGCAGTAGACGAATACATTCCGACCCCCCAAAGGGAGACCGACAAACCGTTCCTGATGCCTGTGGAGGACGTATTCAGCATAACCGGCAGGGGAACAGTGGCAACAGGAAGGGTAGAAAGGGGGACCCTGAAGGTACAGGATCAGGTAGAGATAGTAGGGTTGACCGAAGAGACAAGGACAGTAGTAGTAACAGGAGTAGAGATGTTCAGGAAGCTGCTTGACCAGGCGGTGGCTGGAGACAACATAGGAGCGCTTCTGAGGGGAGTACAGCGTAACGAAATAGAGAGGGGACAGGTACTGGCCAAGCCGGGTAGCATAAAGCCCCATACAAAGTTTGAAGCAGAAGTATACGTACTGACCAAGGAAGAAGGCGGAAGGCACACACCCTTCTTCAACGGATACAGGCCGCAGTTTTACTTCAGGACAACAGACGTAACAGGAAGCATAGGTTTACCCGAGGGAGTAGAAATGTGCATGCCTGGAGATAATATAACGATGACAATCAACCTGATAACTCCCATAGCTGCAGAGGAAGGCCTGCGCTTTGCAATAAGGGAAGGCGGAAGGACTGTAGGATCCGGAGTAGTATCCAAGGTTCTGGAGTAAGCTTTAGTTATTGACAACAAAATAAAACTATGGTAAATTCTATTGGTAATCCTACAGTGCATAACGAGGGATAGCTCAGTGGTTCAGGAGGTGTGGTTATGCGAGTTAAAGTAACCCTGGCGTGTACGGAGTGCAAACAGAGAAACTACAACACATTAAAGAATAAGAAGAACAACCCGGAAAGAATCGAGATGAACAAATACTGCAAATTCTGCAGCAAGCATACTCTTCACAGGGAAACAAAATAATTTGAAGGTGTGAGAAGAAGTGGCGAACGAAAAGACGAGTGCTTTTGGAAAACTAACCAAATTTACTAAAGATACGAGGTCCGAACTGAAAAAGGTTACGTGGCCGAATAGAAAAGAACTGGTGTCCTATACATCGGTGGTATTCGTTTCCGTTGCACTAGCAGCTCTTTTAATCTGGATAGTCGACATTGCCTTCGGTAATATTCTGGGCTTAATAATCAGATAAAAGGAGGGAAGGGCCGCTAAGGCCCTTAAGTTTATGCCTGAATTACAACAAGCAAAGTGGTATGTTATACATACTTATTCTGGTTATGAGAATAAGGTAAAGGCCAACCTTGAAAAGGCAGTAGAGAACCGGGGCATGCAGGACGTCATTCAAGAGGTTCAGGTTCCCATGGAAGAGCATTATGAAAGAAAAAATGGGAAGTTAAAAAAGACCCTAAAAAAGGTATTTCCCGGGTATGTGTTGGTTAAGATGGCCATGAACGATGAATCATGGTATGTCGTACGTAATACCCGCGGCGTTACCGGATTTGTTGGTCCTGGGTCAAAGCCCGTTCCACTAACCGATGAAGAGATTAGGAACCTTGGTGTGGAAGAAATAAACATTGTCGTTGACTTTAAAGTCAAGGATTCCGTCAAAGTTGTTAGCGGACCCTTTGAGAATTTTATCGGTGCTATTGAAGAAATCAACCTTGACAAACACAAGGTCAAGGTTCTTATATCAATGTTCGGTAGAGAAACACCCGTTGAGCTGGACTTCTCACAAATCGAAAAAATCAGGTAGTTAAAGAATTCGTGAAGGAGGTGTAGCATCATGGCAAAAAAGGTTGTTGGAATGGTGAAATTGCAAATACCAGCAGGAAAAGCGACTCCGGCACCACCTGTAGGTACAGCGTTGGGACCTCATGGCGTCAATATTATGGGGTTCTGTAAGGAGTTCAACGAGAGGACTGCAAAAGAAGTAGGTCTTGTCATTCCTGTTGTAATCACTATATATCAGGACAGGTCATTTACCTTCATAACCAAGACACCTCCTGCTCCTGTACTGTTAAAGAAGGCAGCAGGGATAGAGAGCGGTTCTGGTGAACCCAATAGAGTGAAGGTAGGGAAGGTTTCCAAGGCGAAGATTAGAGAGATTGCTGAACTGAAGATGCCCGATCTTAACGCCGGAAGCATTGAAACTGCAATGAGCATGATTGAAGGAACAGCCAGAAGTATGGGATTAGTAGTGGAAGAATAGATTGACCGGTTTGAATAGTGGGAGGTAGCATTACCGTTCATACCACAAAGGAGGTTTATAGAAATGCCAAAACGAGGTAAAAAATATCAAGACAGTGCAAAGCTTGTCGACAGGGAAAAGTTATACGATCCTGCAGAAGCAATGGATCTGGTCACTAAAACAGCAAAGGCTAATTTTGACGAAACTGTGGAAATATCAATTAAACTGGGGGTTGACCCCAGACATGCCGACCAGCAGGTGAGGGGTGCGATAGTGTTGCCCCATGGAACAGGAAAAACTAGAAGGGTTCTTGTTCTTACCAAGGGGGAGAAAGTTAGGGAAGCGGAAGAAGCGGGAGCCGACCATGTAGGTCTTGAAGATTACGTGGAAAAAATCCAGAAAGAGAACTGGTTTGACTTTGATGTCGTGGTGGCGACCCCCGATGTAATGAACGTAGTGGGTAGATTGGGTAGAGTTCTTGGTCCCAAGGGACTGATGCCCAATCCCAAATCAGGCACAGTAACCTTTGAGGTAGGCAAGGCAATAAATGAAATTAAAGCAGGTAAGATAGAGTACAGGGTTGACAAGACCAGTATAGCCCATGCACCGATTGGTAAAGTATCATTTGGTGTTGAGAAGCTTTTAGACAACTATAAAACTCTCATGGAAGCAATAATAAAGGCTAAACCCGCTGCTTCGAAGGGGCAATACCTAAAGAGTGTGGTTGTTTCGAGCACTATGGGTCCCGGAGTAAAAATAAATCCGGCAAAGGTTCTTGAATAATCACTTGATTACGGGTATATTTTATAGGGAAACCACAAATTAAATATCTACCTAAGACAGTAGGAGCCGCCGGCTTAAATATTCCTACCGAGGTAAATGACGAAGTTAGATAAATCTGACTACTGATATGACTATTACCTCTACCTGTCTTAGGGTAGAGGTTTTAATTTTGTCTGTCAACTGATAACTGGTTTCAGAAGGAGGTGTAATAGCATTTGTCCAACAACAGGCTGGCTAAGGAACAGTTAGTGAATGAGATCAAAGAAAAGCTTCAAAAAGCAGTATCCATGGTGCTGGTTGACTATAGGGGGCTTAACGTTGAAGAAGTCACCGAACTGCGAAAAAAATCCAGGGAAGCAGGAGTGGAATACAAGGTCTACAAAAACACCCTGATGACAAGGGCATTTAACGAGCTCGGTATAAAAGGTTTTGAAGACTATCTGACAGGACCCAATGCAATAGCCCTTGGGTTCGGGGACCCGGTAACGCCGGCGAAGATTATATCTGACTTTGCCAAAGTCCATGACAAGCTGGATATCAAGGTAGGGATGATAGAGAATAAGGTCTTGAGCCTGGAAGATGTTAAAGCTCTTGCAGACCTGCCGTCAAAAGAAGTTCTTGTTGCCCAGGTACTTGGTGGTCTGAACGCCCCTATTACAGGGTTTGTAAACGTATTGCAGGCAAATATCAGAAACCTTGTTTATACTCTGGACGCTATCAAAGAAAAACAGTCTGCATAACAAAGAAAATATTTTGGAGGGATAATTAAAATGGCAAGCGAAAAAGTTCAAAAACTTGTTGAAGAAGTTAAAAATCTAACTGTACTGGAGCTTTCCGAACTGGTAAAAGCTCTTGAGGAAGAATTCGGAGTTACTGCAGCTGCTCCCGTAGCCATGGCTGCGGGACCTGCCGTTGGTGGAGCTGCTCCTGCCGCTGTCGAAGAAGAAAAAACCGAGTTTGACGTAATCCTTGCAAGTGCAGGGCAGGAAAAGATCAAAGTAATAAAAGTTGTCAGGGAGATCACAGGCCTTGGATTGAAAGAAGCAAAAGACCTGGTAGACGGAGCTCCGAAACCTGTTAAAGAAGGTATAAGCAAAGAAGAAGCTCAGACACTGAAGGGCAAACTTGAAGAAGTTGGAGCAACCGTTGAAGTAAAATAGTCTAAAGCTAAAAAGAGGGATGGAACAAGCCCTCTTTTTTATTACATAAGAAAGGGCCGCTAACAAATAGTTGACAAGGATATATTGTTGTGTTAATATTATAAATTGCATTGATATAACTACCTTAAAAGGATATATTTGCGATTAAAGTATAAAATAAATACTATTTGGAAACAGTATAATAGTTGGATTGCGTCATTAATCAGATCCGTTTAGCCTAATATTCGGCTATTTTACTATTAGGCTTAAATATTATAATAAGTTGAATTGATTTATTTCGGGGATTTAATACCGGATTAATGTAAAGGTTGGTGGTGATTCCCTGGCGTAAGCGACGCTGTCGCTATTTTACTTTTATTTTACGAGGTGAGCAATGATGGTGCATCCTGTTCAAATGGGCAAAAAAATTAGAATGAGTTATTCAAAGATTGATGAAGTCTTAGACATGCCGAATCTAATCGAGGTTCAAAAGAACTCCTATAGGTGGTTCCTGGAAGAAGGGCTAAGGGAAGTGTTCGAAGATATATCGCCAATTCAGGACTATACTGGAAACCTCGTTCTTGAGTTTCTTGATTATTATCTGGAGGAAAATTCAAAGTATTCGGTCGAAGAATGTAAAGAAAGAGATGTTACATACTCAGCACCCCTAAAGGTAAGGGTAAGGCTTATAAACAGGGAAACCGGAGAAGTTAAGGAACAGGAAGTGTTCATGGGGGATTTCCCTCTCATGACTGAAAAGGGAACGTTTATTATAAACGGTGCTGAAAGGGTAATTGTAAGCCAGCTGGTAAGATCTCCCGGGGTTTACTACGCAGAAGAAATAGATAAGGCCGGGAAACGGCTATTTTCATCAACGGTGATTCCGAACAGGGGCGCGTGGCTGGAATACGAAACCGATTCAAACGATATAGTTTACGTGAGGGTAGATAGAACCAGGAAGTTGCCTATAACCATACTCGTCAGGGCGTTAGGATACGGGACAAATTCAGAGATTATCGACCTGCTTGGCGAGAGTGAAAGAATGCTTGCCACACTGGAGAAGGATGGGACCAAGAATTCAGAAGAGGCTCTCCTGGAGATATACAAGAGGCTCAGGCCGGGCGAGCCTCCAACCGTTGAAAGCGCTCAATCTCTGATAAACACGCTGTTTTTCGATCCTAAGAGATATGATTTGGCCAAGGTAGGAAGATATAAATTCAATAAGAAACTTGCTCTGTGGAACAGGATATGGGGAAAAATAAGCGCTAAGGATATAGTGGACCCGGCGACAGGCGAGATTATTGTAGAAAGTGGCCAAAAGATTTTAAAAGAGCAGGCAAAGAGAATTCAGGATGCCGGAATAAACTCTGTATTAATAAAGGTAGAAGATAAGGAAATTAAAGTTGTAGGCAATAATTTTGTAAGCGCTACAGCGGTGAAGCTTCCCTTTGATATAACGGAAATCGACCAGCTAAAACTTAGTAAGATGCTGTATTATCCGGTTCTGAAAGAAATAATCGCAAGTGCTGCAAACGAGGAAGAATTGAGGGAAACCCTTCGGGAAAGGGCAGGGGAACTATCCCCCAAACATATAATCATAGATGATATTATTGCTTCGGTGAATTATGTTTTTGGCCTTGCAAATGATATTGGCGACGTGGACGATATAGACCATCTTGGAAACAGGAGGCTCAGGTGTGTTGGTGAACTGCTTCAAAATCAGTTCAGAATAGGTCTTTCCAGGATGGAAAGGGTAGTAAAAGAACGAATGACGATTCAGGATATGGACGTTGTGACACCCCAGGCCCTGATCAATATAAGGCCGGTTGTTGCTTCGATTAAGGAGTTCTTTGGAAGCAGTCAGCTGTCACAGTTTATGGATCAGACCAACCCCCTTGCGGAGCTTACCCATAAACGCAGGCTTTCTGCCTTAGGTCCCGGTGGTCTCAGCAGGGAAAGGGCCGGTTTTGAAGTAAGGGACGTTCATAATTCCCACTACGGCAGAATCTGTCCGATAGAGACGCCGGAGGGTCCCAATATAGGACTTATAGGCTCTTTGAGCACCTATGCCAGAATAAACGACTATGGTTTTATAGAAGCTCCGTACAGAAAGGTTGATAAGGAAAGAGGAGTTGTTACCAACGAGATTATATATATGACTGCCGATGAGGAGGGTGAATACGTAATAGCGCAGGCGAACGATCCTCTGGATGAGGAGGGCAGGTTTATCGATAAGCGAATTACCTCAAGGGCAGGGGCAAAAAGGGAAATTGTGGTTGTACCGTCTTCAGAAGTAGATTTCATGGACGTTTCACCGAAACAGGTCGTATCCGTTGCAACATCGATGATTCCATTCCTGGAAAACGATGATGCCAATAGGGCATTGATGGGAGCTAATATGCAGAGGCAGGCCGTCCCGCTGCTTAAACCGGATTCGCCGGTGGTTGGGACCGGGATGGAATATAAGGCTGCCAAGGATTCCGGAGTTGTGATTATAGCAAATAATTCCGGAGTTGTAGAGAGAGTTACGGCAGAAGAAATCAGGATACGCCGGGATAAGGATGGTAAGGTCGATATTTATAAAATGATTAAATTTAAGCGCTCAAACCAGGGTACCTGCATTAACCAAAAACCCATCGTTTCGACAGGCGAAAGGGTTGAAAAAGGACAGGTGATAGGCGATGGCCCGTCTACCAAGGATGGAGAGATATCCCTGGGGAAAGACGTGCTTGTAGGGTTTATGACCTGGGAAGGCTACAACTACGAGGATGCCATTCTGATAAGCGAAAAGCTGGTAAAGGAAGATGTTTACACTTCAATCCATATAGAAGAATACGAAGCCGAAGCCAGGGACACAAAACTTGGCCCGGAGGAGATAACTAGAGATATCCCCAATGTAGGGGAAGACGCATTAAAGGACCTTGACGAAAGAGGCATCATAAGGATAGGCGCAGAGGTCAGGGCAGGGGATATACTGGTCGGAAAGGTTACACCCAAAGGAGAAACGGAACTGACAGCCGAAGAAAGGCTGTTGAGGGCAATATTCGGAGAAAAAGCCAGAGAAGTCAGGGATACATCCTTAAGGGTACCCCACGGAGAGGCAGGCATAATAGTAGACGTTAAGGTGTTTATGAGGGATAACGGAGATGAACTGCCGCCCGGGGTAAACCAGCTTGTAAGGGTTTATGTAGCGCAGAAAAGAAAGATATCTGTTGGTGATAAAATGGCAGGGAGGCATGGAAACAAAGGGGTTATATCGAGAATACTCCCCGAAGAGGATATGCCTTTCCTCCCGGACGGTACACCCCTTGAGATAGTTCTTAACCCCCTCGGGGTTCCTTCAAGGATGAATATAGGCCAGGTTCTTGAAGTGCATCTTGGGATAGCTGCAAAAACCCTTGGATGGGAGATAGCCACACCGGTATTCGACGGTGCAACCGAGGAAGACATCATAGAAATCCTCAGACAGGCCGGGCTGCCAGAGGGTGGCAAGCTGACCCTATACGACGGCAGGACCGGGGAGCCCTTTGATAACCCCGTGACTGTCGGGTACATGTATATTATGAAGCTTGCTCACCTGGTCGATGATAAGATACATGCGCGCTCGACAGGACCTTACTCCCTTGTTACCCAGCAGCCTCTGGGCGGTAAAGCGCAGTTCGGCGGCCAGAGGTTCGGGGAGATGGAGGTGTGGGCCCTTGAAGCTTACGGCGCTTCCCATACGCTCCAGGAGATACTGACCGTAAAATCGGATGATGTGGTAGGAAGGGTTAAGACCTACGAATCTATTGTGAAAGGCGAGAACATACCGGAGCCCGGTGTGCCGGAGTCCTTCAAAGTTCTCATAAAGGAGCTTCAAAGCCTGTCCCTTGATGTGAAGGTGCTGTCCGAAGAAAATGAGGAGATCGCCATCAGGGAACTGGATGAAGATGACGATGATGTGGAAGAGCTCTCGGTAAACATAGAAGGCAGGGAAGACGAACCGGGCGACATGTCCTATGATGAAATGGCCGGAGAAGATGAGGACCTTGATGAAGATTTACTACTGGATGACCTTGATGAAATTGATACAGATGATATACAGATAGACGAAACAGTATTCGAAGAAGATTATGATGATGATGACGATGATTTAGATTATTAATGAAGGGAGAGAAACTCCTTGTTCGAACTTAACTTTTTCGATTCCATAAGAATCGGCCTGGCGTCACCGGAAAAAATCCGTGAATGGTCACGGGGAGAGGTAAAGAAGCCTGAGACAATTAACTACAGGACGCTAAAACCCGAAAAGGAAGGATTGTTCTGCGAGAAGATTTTTGGACCACAGAAGGACTGGGAATGCCACTGCGGGAAGTATAAAAGGGTAAGGTACAAAGGTATAGTTTGCGACCGGTGCGGTGTTGAAGTAACAAGGTCAAAGGTTAGAAGGGAAAGAATGGGACATATTGAGCTTGCGGCACCGGTATCGCATATCTGGTATTTTAAGGGCATACCCAGCCGTATGGGTCTATTGCTGGACATGTCTCCAAGATCTCTTGAAAAAGTGCTGTACTTCGCATCCTATATAGTTATAGACCCCGGGACAACAGGGCTGTCGGAAAAACAGCTTCTTTCCGAAAAGGAATACAGGGAAGCCGTTGAAAAATACGGCAGCAAATTCCGTTACGGGATGGGAGCAGAAGCCATTAAGGAGTTGCTCCAAAAGATAAATCTGGATGAACTGGCAAAGGAGCTAAAAGCTCAGCTGAAGGAAAGCACCGGACAGAAAAAAGTTCGTACAGTCAGGCGTCTGGAGGTAGTTGAAGCCTTCAGAAAATCCGGAAATAAGCCCGAGTGGATGATTTTGGATGTTATACCGGTTATACCCCCGGAGCTCCGGCCAATGGTGCAGTTGGATGGCGGAAGGTTTGCCACTTCGGACCTGAATGACCTGTACCGGAGGGTTATAAATAGGAACAACCGTTTAAAAAGGCTTCTTGACCTTGGAGCACCGGATATTATTGTAAGAAATGAAAAGAGGATGCTTCAGGAAGCCGTTGATGCCCTGATAGACAACGGCCGCAGGGGAAGACCCGTGACCGGGCCAGGGAACAGGCCTTTGAAATCGCTGTCGGATATGCTCAAGGGCAAGCAGGGCCGTTTCAGACAAAACCTGCTGGGTAAAAGGGTGGACTATTCAGGACGTTCAGTAATAGTCGTCGGTCCTGAACTGAAAATGTACCAGTGCGGATTACCTAAGGAGATGGCCCTTGAACTGTTTAAGCCCTTTGTTATGAAAAAATTGGTTAATGAGAATTACGCTCATAATATAAAGAGTGCAAAGCGAATGGTGGAAAGAGTTAAGCCTGAGGTCTGGGATGTTCTGGAAGAGGTTATCAGGGAGCATCCAGTACTCCTTAACAGGGCGCCTACCTTGCACAGGCTGGGGATTCAAGCCTTTGAGCCCGTATTGGTGGAGGGCAAGGCGCTGAAGATTCATCCTTTGGTTTGTACAGCGTACAACGCCGACTTTGACGGGGACCAGATGGCTGTACACGTGCCACTTTCAGCAGAGGCCCAGGCTGAAGCAAGGTTTTTAATGCTATCGACAAATAATATACTTAAGCCTACCGATGGTAAGCCAGTGGTCAGTCCTACACAGGATATGGTTTTAGGCATATATTACCTGACCGCCTATGTTCCCGGCGAAGCGGGAGAAGGCAAAATATTCAAGGATTATGATGAGATGTATATGGCTTATGATACAGGCGAGATTGGCCTGCATGCAAAGGTTAAAGTAAGAAGAACCACTGAGGTTAACGGCGAAAAAATAACCAATCTTGTGGAAAGTACGGTAGGCAGATTTATATTCAATGAAGCGGTACCACAGGACCTCGGTTTTGTAGACAGGAGTAACCCTGAGAATGCCGGAAAGCTGGAAATAGACAGACTGGTTGACAAGAAGATGATAGGAATAATTATTGACAGGTGTTACAGGAAGTACGGCAATACAGAAACGGCAATCGTGCTTGACAGGGTTAAGGAATTAGGCTTCAAGTTTTCCACTAAGGGTGCGATAACCATTTCAGTATCCGATATGATTATTCCAAGCGAGAAAGCCGGTCTCCTGTCCAAAGCCGATGAAGAAGTGGACATTATCGAGAAACAGTATAGAAGGGGTCTCATTTCCGAGGACGAGAGGTATGAAAAGGTAATAGAGACCTGGACCAGGACCACGGAGGATGTGACTGAGGCTCTGATGCAGTCCCTTGACCCGATGAACCCCATATTCATGATGGCCAATTCAGGCGCAAGGGGAAGCAAGAACCAGATCAGACAGCTGGCCGGTATGAGAGGACTGATGGCAAACCCATCCGGAAGAATAATAGAGCTTCCTATACGTGCAAACTTCAGGGAAGGGCTGACGGTTCTTGAATTTTTCATATCGACACACGGCGCCAGGAAGGGTCTTGCCGATACTGCCCTGAGGACCGCAGACTCCGGATACCTGACAAGGCGTCTTGTAGACGTAAGTCAGGATGTCATAGTAAGGGAAGAGGACTGCAATACGAATCAGACGCTGGAAGTTGCAAGCATACTGGATGGAAACGATGTTATAGAACACTTGGTCGATAGGATATGGGGAAGGTACTCGCTACACGACATACTGCATCCTGAGACAGGAGAGGTTATAGTTCCCGCGGATACGCTTATAGACGATTATTATGCCGACAAGGTAATCAAGGCGGGTTTGAAAAAAGTCCCGATAAGGTCTGTGCTGACATGCCGCTCGGAATACGGTGTATGTGCCAAGTGCTACGGTGTCAACCTGGCAACCGGAGATCCGGTCAATGTAGGTGAAGCGGTGGGAATAATAGCCGCCCAGTCGATCGGCGAACCCGGTACCCAGCTGACGATGCGTACCTTCCATACCGGTGGTGTGGCAGGGGACGATATAACCCAGGGTCTTCCAAGGGTTGAGGAATTATTTGAAGCAAGGAAGCCAAAGGGGCTCGCAGTAATCTCCGAGATGAGCGGTACGGTAAGGGTTAACGAGAGCCGCAAAAAACGAGAGGTCATAGTCGTAACAGATGAGGGCGAGGCAAAGAATTATCTGATACCCTATGGCGCGTGGGTAAAGGTTAAGGATGGAGATGTCATAGAAGCGGGAGACGAAATTACCGAAGGTTCCGTCAACCCCCATGATATACTCAAGATTAAGGGAGTTAAAGGCGTACAAACCTATTTACTGCAAGAAGTACAGAAAGTGTACAGGCTTCAGGGTGTTGATATAAATGATAAACACATAGAAGTGATAATCCGCCAGATGCTTAGAAAGGTCAAGGTTGAGGATTCCGGAGATACTGATCTTCTTCCGGGCGGCCTCGTCGATATATTCAGGTTTGAAGAGGAAAACCAGATAGTTGCTGCACAAGGTGGCAAACCTGCGGTGGGCAGGAGGGCGCTGCTCGGTATAACCAAAGCATCCCTGGCAACCGATTCCTTCCTCTCGGCGGCATCTTTCCAGGAAACGACAAGGGTGCTTACCGAAGCGGCTATCAAGGGTAAAGTTGATCCTCTTGTTGGGCTTAAGGAGAACGTTATAATCGGTAAGCTTGTTCCTGCGGGTACGGGTATGAGCAGGTATAGAAACATCTATGTAAGCCTGGAAGATGATGAAGGCCTGGATCCGGAAGAACCGAAGCTAGAGAACACGGAACACTAATAATATGTTGACATAACTGAAAACAGGTGATAAAATATATAACGTTGCAATCAGGAAAAAGGGAGGTTTCAGCATGCTGGAGAGACTAAAAACTGCCCCGAAAGTAGTAGGCATAAAGCAGTCTACTCGGGTAGTTAAGGACGGTAATGCTTTAGTGGCATATATAGCAGAGGATGCTGACCGCCATGTTACTCAACAGCTGGAAAACCTTTGTATTGAAAAGTCCATAGAAGTAATAAGAGTAAACTCAATGAAAGAATTGGGTGAAGCATGCGGTATTGATGTTGGAGCAGCGTCCGCTGTTGTGATTAAAATTGTATAGAAGCAGCGACAGCCCTTTCGAGTCTGGAAGGGTTGTTTTTGCGATAGAAGAAAACAATAAGGAGGTGGAAAAATGCCAACAATTAACCAACTTGTGCGAAGAGGCAGGGAAAAATCGGAGTATAAATCCTCAGCTCCTGCTCTAAAGGACAATCCTCAAAAACGTGGGGTTTGTACTACGGTTAAGACCACGACCCCCAAAAAGCCTAATTCGGCTCTGAGAAAGATTGCCAGGGTAAGGCTTACAAACGGCATAGAGGTAACAGGATACATTCCCGGTATCGGACACAACCTTCAGGAGCACTCGGTTGTACTGATCAGGGGAGGAAGGGTTAAAGACCTTCCCGGTGTTAGATACCACATTATCAGGGGTACCCTGGATGCTGCCGGCGTTGAGAACAGGAGGCAAGGTAGGTCCAAGTATGGTGCCAAGAGGCCTAAGAAGAAATAGCTGAATAATTATTGTGCCGCTGTGCATTTTATATAGAGTGCAGTGCACAACGGCGGCGGAAGCCGTCGAGTACCGATGAATAATTTCTATTATTGAGGAGGGAAGCAGTGTGCCAAGAAAAGGAAGTGTTCCTAAAAGGGAATTACTACCCGATCCGATATACAAGGACAAGGTAGTAACCAAGCTTATCAACTATGTTATGTTGGACGGTAAAAGGGGAGTAGCGCAAAAACTGGTTTACGATGCCTTTGACATAGTAAAGAATAAAACCGGAAAAGACCCCCTTGAAGCTTTCAGGGAAGCCCTGAATAACATTATGCCTGTACTCGAAGTCAAGGCCAGAAGGGTTGGTGGAGCCACTTACCAGGTGCCGGTGGAAGTAAGATCGGACAGGAGGCTCGCATTAGGCTTAAGATGGCTTGTTAACTATTCGAGGAACAGAGGAGAAAAGACAATGAAGGAAAGGCTTGCCGGCGAGATACTGGATGCGTTGAACAACACGGGCGCCAGCATTAAAAAGAAAGAGGATACCCATAAGATGGCCGAAGCCAATAAGGCTTTTGCACATTATAGATGGTAAGATTTTGCTGAATTTTATCGGAGAACTATGTCAGATTTATACATGAAAGGAGTATTAGCCGTGCCTAGGCAATATCCGATTGAGAAAACGAGAAATATTGGAATAATGGCGCACATAGATGCGGGCAAGACCACTACGACAGAACGTATCCTGTTCTATACAGGAAGACTTCATAAAATGGGAGAAGTGCATGATGGGGCCGCTACTATGGATTGGATGGAGCAGGAGCAGGAGAGGGGTATAACAATTACCTCTGCCGCCACCACTGCGCACTGGAAAGAGCACAGGATAAATATTATAGATACGCCAGGGCACGTGGATTTTACTGTGGAAGTTGAAAGGTCTTTACGTGTTCTCGATGGTTCAGTAGCGGTTTTTTGTGCAAAGGGAGGCGTTGAACCGCAGTCAGAAACGGTGTGGCGCCAGGCTGACAAATATCATGTTCCCAGAATAGCCTATGTTAACAAGATGGATATCACAGGAGCTGACTTCTTTAACGTGATGGAAATGATGAGGAAAAGGCTAGGAGCGAATCCTATCGCCATACAGTTGCCCATAGGCAAGGAAGACAACTTCGATGGTATCATCGACCTGATTAGGATGAAAGCGGTGTACTACCTGGATGACCTGGGAACGAGGAGCGAAGAACAGGATATACCAGGGGATATGGCCGGCCTGGCATCGGAATACAGGACGCGCATGCTGGAGGCCATAGCTGACTACGATGAGGACCTCATGGTGAGCTACCTGGAAGGGAACGAGATTCCCGCACAGGATATTATCAAAGCTCTAAGGAAAGCGACGATAAACGTTGATATAATACCTGTGCTCTGCGGGTCTTCGTACAAAAACAAAGGCGTGCAGCTGCTCCTGGACGCAATAGTAAATCTTATGCCTTCCCCGGTTGATATCCAGGCAGTCAAAGGTGTACAGCCCGATAGTCATGAGGAGGTTGAAAGATGGCCTTCCGATGACGAACCGTTTTCTGCCCTTGCCTTTAAAATAATGGTTGATCCGTATGTGGGAAAGCTGACATTCTTCAGGGTATATTCGGGAACCCTTAAGACCGGTTCGTATATATATAATTCCACAAAGGGCAAAAGAGAGAGAATAGGCAGGATACTGATGATGCATGCTAATAACCGGGAAGAAGTGCCGGAGGTTTGTGCAGGCGATATTGCAGCGGCTGTAGGATTGAAAGAAACTACCACCGGGGATACGCTGTGTGACGATAACCATCCTATTATTCTTGAGTCAATGCAATTTCCCGAACCCGTAATTTCTGTGGCTATCGAACCAAAGACCAAAGCCGGCCAGGAAAAGATGAGCGTATCTTTGCAAAAACTATCGGAAGAGGATCCAACCTTCAAGACCTATACGGATGTGGAAACCGGTCAGACTATAATACAGGGTATGGGCGAGCTGCACCTTGAGATTATAGTGGATAGGCTTATGAGGGAATTCAAGGTTGAAGCCAACGTAGGTAAACCCCAGGTATCCTACAAAGAGACAATTACCAAAAAGGTTAAGGCCGAGGGTAAGTTCATCCGACAAAGCGGCGGCAGGGGCCAGTATGGCCATGCTGTCATTGAGCTTGAACCTCTGGAACCCGGTGCAGGTTACGAGTTTGAAAACAAAATTGTTGGAGGGGTTATACCCAAAGAGTATATACCCGCTGTCGATGCCGGTATCCGCGAATCGATGGAGAATGGTGTTCTGGGAGGCTATAAGGTTCTGGACGTTAAGGCTACCCTGGTTGATGGTTCTTATCATGAAGTGGATTCTTCGGAAATGGCCTTTAAGATTGCAGGGTCCATCGCGCTGAAAGAAGGCCTGAAAAAGGCAAGCCCGGTGCTGCTTGAACCTATAATGAAAATCGAAGTTTTTGTGCCGGAAGAGTATATGGGCGACGTAATGGGAGATATTAACAGTCGCAGGGGAAGGATTGAAGGGATGGAGCCACGGGCAGGAGCCCAGGTTATTAGGGGGCATGTACCGTTGGCCGAGATGTTCGGTTACGCCACCGACCTGAGATCAAAGACCCAGGGCCGCGGAACGTACACCATGCACTTCAGCCACTATGAGATGGTGCCTAAAAGTATCGGAGAGCAAATTTTAAAATAAATATCTGATACCTTAAATAAAGGAGGAAAAAGAAACGATGGGAAAGGCAAAATTTGAGAGGAATAAACCGCACGTAAACGTTGGAACGATAGGTCATATTGACCATGGCAAGACTACGCTGACAGCGGCAATAACCTTTAAACTGGCGCAGGAAGGCGGAGCAGTAGCAACCGCATACGACCAGATAGACAAGGCACCGGAAGAGAAAGAAAGGGGTATAACCATCTCCACAGCGCACGTAGAATACGAGACAAAGAACAGGCACTACGCCCACGTAGACTGTCCCGGACACGCCGACTACGTAAAGAACATGATAACGGGGGCGGCACAGATGGACGGAGCCATCCTGGTAGTATCGGCGGCAGACGGTCCGATGCCGCAGACAAGGGAACACATACTACTGGCGCGACAGGTTAACGTACCATACATAGTGGTATACCTGAACAAATGCGACATGGTGGATGACGAAGAGCTGATAGAGCTGGTAGAGATGGAAGTAAGGGACCTGTTGAACGAATACGAATTTCCGGGAGATGAGGTGCCCGTAATCAGAGGTTCAGCCCTAAAAGCGCTGGAAGACCCGAACAGCGAATGGGCGAATTCAGTAGTAGAGCTGATGAAAGCAGTAGACGAATACATTCCGACCCCCCAAAGGGAGACCGACAAACCGTTCCTGATGCCTGTGGAGGACGTATTCAGCATAACCGGCAGGGGAACAGTGGCAACAGGAAGGGTAGAAAGGGGGACCCTGAAGGTACAGGATCAGGTAGAGATAGTAGGGTTGACCGAAGAGACAAGGACAGTAGTAGTAACAGGAGTAGAGATGTTCAGGAAGCTGCTTGACCAGGCGGTGGCTGGAGACAACATAGGAGCGCTTCTGAGGGGAGTACAGCGTAACGAAATAGAGAGGGGACAGGTACTGGCCAAGCCGGGTAGCATAAAGCCCCATACAAAGTTTGAAGCAGAAGTATACGTACTGACCAAGGAAGAAGGCGGAAGGCACACACCCTTCTTCAACGGATACAGGCCGCAGTTTTACTTCAGGACAACAGACGTAACAGGAAGCATAGGTTTACCCGAGGGAGTAGAAATGTGCATGCCTGGAGATAATATAACGATGACAATCAACCTGATAACTCCCATAGCTGCAGAGGAAGGCCTGCGCTTTGCAATAAGGGAAGGCGGAAGGACTGTAGGATCCGGAGTAGTATCCAAGGTTCTGGAGTAACCGTTTGATGAAAGGTCTTGTCCTCCGGCACGGTAGATGCCGGTGGACAAGACCTGGATGTATGTCAAAATAAATAGAATTAGTATTGATATTATTCTGTTATTATTATAAAATATAAGAGTTCTGACATGCATGCGATGAAACGGAAGGTTGCCGGGTAATACCGGGTAATTTCCGTGGAGTAGGTCTACATCGTGAATGGGGCGACTGGGTTCCTGCGAAGAAAGGTGCTATTTTAAAAAAAATGTGAACGCCTGGATGAGTGTATATGGAACCGGGTCGTGCGTCTGGCAAAACGTACGATTTATAAGGAGGGAAATCTTATGGCAAAACAAAAAATCCGTATCAGGCTAAAAGCTTTTGACCACTCGGCGCTGGATCAATCTGCAAGCAAGATCGTGGATACAGCAAAGAAAACCGGAGCAAAGGTATCCGGACCAATACCGCTTCCAACCGAGAAGGATGTGATTACAATTTTGAGAGCTCCCCATAAGTACAAGGATTCGAGGGAGCAGTTTGAAATCAGAACCCATAAAAGGCTGATTGATATTCACAACCCGACGCCAAAAACTGTGGATGCGCTGATGAGGCTGGACCTGCCGGCCGGAGTGGATATTGAGATAAAGCTGTAAGCTTAGTTATGATTGCCTTCACAGGGGAGGTAATCCGCTAATAAGTTCAGGAGGTGTAATGAATGGAGAAAGGTATATTAGGTAAAAAACTTGGAATGACCCAGGTTTTTGATGCAGACGGAAACATAATTCCGGTTACAGTTATAGAAGCCGGCCCTGTAAAAGTTGTTCAGAAAAAAACCGCCGATAAGGATGGATATAATGCTATACAGGTTGGTTATCAGGATGAAAAACCGCACAAAGCGACAAAACCGCTGAAGGGACATTTTGAAAAGGCCGGAGTCGGCACTAAAAAGTATTTAAGAGAGCTCCGTATAGAAAACGTAGACGGATACGAAGTAGGACAGGAGCTAAAAGTTGATGTTTTCGAATCCGGAGAGAAAGTAGATGTGGTAGGAATATCCAAAGGTAAAGGTTTTCAAGGCGTAATCAAGCGCTGGAACCAAAACCGCGGACCCATGACACACGGTTCTAAATATCACAGGGGCGTGGGTTCTATGGGTGGATCAAGTGCACCGTCAAGGACATTTAAGGGGAAGAAGCTTCCCGGAAGGATGGGAGGAGAAAGGGTGACCATCCTGAACCTGGAAGTTGTCAAGGTGGATCCCGAACATAACATGCTGCTGGTTAAGGGAGCAGTACCAGGACCTAAGGGCGGTTTAGTACTGGTTAGAGATTCCGTTAAGGCGTAATATACGGTTTATAGAAAGGAGGAAAGGCCATGCCTAAAGTTGCAGTGTTCAACACAGAGGGTCAGCAAGTAGGAGAAATGGAGCTTAATGAAAATATATTTGGTGCGAAGATCAATGAGCCTGTATTGCACCAGGCTGTGCAGGTATATCTTGCTAATCAAAGACAGGGCACCCAGTCAGCAAAGACCAGGGCCGAAGTACGTGGAGGAGGAAGAAAACCCTGGAGGCAGAAAGGAACGGGAAGAGCCAGGCAGGGAAGCATCCGTTCACCCCAGTGGACAGGTGGAGGAGTAGTGTTTGCACCGAAACCAAGGGATTACTCGCAGAAACTTCCCAAAAAAATGCGAAGGCTGGCAATGGTTTCAGCCCTGAGTTCCAAAGTGGAGAATAACGAGATTATTGTTTTAGACAGCATCACAATGGAAACGCCTAAGACAAAATTTATTGCCGATATGCTGAAGAAACTAAACGCAGGAAGGAAAGCCTTGATAGTTTTAAAAGGGAAAGACGAAGTTGTGGAAAGGTCGGCAAATAATATTGAAGGTGTAAAGACCACTTTGGTAAACACACTCAATGTTTATGACATTTTGAAGTATGATACCTTCGTTATAACCAGAGAGGCCGTAGAAGCTGTTGAGGAGGTGTACGCATAATGAAAGCACCCCAGGATATAATAGTTCGCCCGATAATAACGGAAAAGAGCATGAAAGACATGGAAGAGAACAAGTACACCTTTGTTGTCGAAAAATCAGCTAACAAGATTGAGATTAAGAAGGCGGTAGAAGAGCTGTTCAACGTCAAAGTGGAGCAGGTGAACGTTATCAACTATACGGGAAAGGTCAGAAGAATGGGTAGAAACGTTGGCAGAAAGGCTAGCTGGAAGAAAGCCTTTGTCAAGCTGAAGGAAGGCAGCAAGAGAATCGAGTTCTTTGAAGGAATGTAAACCGTAAGGAGGGAAAAACGATGGCAGTTAAGAAATTCAGGCCGACTTCGCCGGCTATCAGACATATGACTGTTTTGGACTTTTCGGAGATTACCACCGATAAGCCGGAGAAGTCCTTACTGGCAGATTTGAAAAAGTCCGGCGGAAGAAACGTTTACGGCAGGATAACAGTTCGCCATAGGGGCGGCGGGCATAAAAGAAAGTATAGAATAATTGACTTTAAAAGAGATAAGGACGGCATACCGGCGAAGGTTGCCAGCATCGAGTATGACCCGAATAGAAGCGCCAATATTGCATTGCTCAACTATGCCGATGGAGAAAAGAGATATATAATAGCTCCTCTGGGACTGGGCGTAGGAGATACTGTTATCTCCGGAGCAGATGCGGACATTAAGTCCGGGAATGCGCTGCCGCTTTCAAGCATCCCTGTGGGTACAATTATTCACAATATAGAATTGAAACCGGGTAAGGGAGGCCAGATGGTGAGGGCTGCAGGTAATGCCGCTCAGCTTATGGCAAAGGAAGGCGATTATGCCCAGATAAAACTTCCTTCAGGCGAAGTCAGGCTTGTAAGGTTGGAATGCAAGGCTACGGTTGGGCAGGTTGGCAATCTGGAATACGAGAATATTACAATAGGAAAAGCCGGTAGAAACAGAAATATGGGTATCAGGCCCACCGTCAGGGGCTCCGCTATGAACCCGGTTGACCACCCTCATGGTGGTGGAGAAGGAAGAGCGCCTATCGGACGTCCTTCACCTGTAACTCCTTGGGGTAAGCCCACCCTCGGGTATAAAACCAGGAAGAAGAACAAAGCCAGCGACAAGTTTATCGTTAAGCGTCGTAAGAAGTAGGAACTAAGGGAGGAGGTACATTACATGAGCAGGTCGTTGAAAAAGGGACCTTTTGTTGAGCCTAAACTGTTGAAAAGAATTGAAGATATGAACAAGAAAAACGAAAAGAAGGTTTTAAAGACATGGTCAAGGGCGTCAACCATATTCCCGCAGATGGTAGGGCATACCATTGCGGTTCATGATGGCAGAAAACATGTACCCGTTTATATAACAGAAGAGATGGTTGGTCACAAATTAGGTGAATTTGCACCGACAAGGACATTCAGAGGACACGGCTCTCATACTGAAAGATCAACGGCACTTAAGTAGACCGGAAGGAGGGTTTGAGTTGGAAGCAAAAGCGCATGCCAGGTATGTTAGAATATCACATAGAAAACTGGAAATTGTTTTGGATTTGATAAGAGGGAAGAAACTTGATGAGGCCATAGCGGTATTGAGATATTTACCCCAAAAAGCAGCCAGAATTGTGGAAAAAGTAGTAGTTTCAGCTGCCGCAAACGCAGAGAACAACCATGATATGGTCAGGGATAACTTATATGTGGCCCAGGCTTATGCAAACCAGGGACCGACGTTGAAAAGATTTAAGGCCAGGGCTCAGGGTCGGGCTAATCTAATCAGGAAGAGAACATCCCATGTATCGGTGGTACTAAAAGAAAAATAGTAGAAGGAGGGGAAGTTAGTGGGCCAAAAGGTTAATCCTCATGGACTCAGGGTCGGGATAATAAAGGACTGGAGTTCAAAATGGTATTCAAATAAGAAAGAGTTCGCGGATCTATTGATCGAAGATAACAAAATCAGAGATTATATTAAAGATAAATTCTATACGTCCGGAATAGCTAAGACTGAGATAGAAAGAGCAGCCAACAGAGTAAAAGTCAGTATTTATACGGCTAAACCCGGTATGGTAATAGGCAAAGGCGGTTCAGGGGTCGAAGAACTGAAAACAGAGCTGGAAAACATGACCGGTAAGAACGTGTTTGTGAATATTATTGAAGTAAAGGTTCCGGAACTGGATGCACAGCTGGTGGCTGAAAACATAGCATCACAGCTTGAAAGAAGGGTCTCATTCAGGAGAGCGATGAAACAGTCTATACAGCGCACCATGCGTTCGGGGGCAAAGGGTATTAAAACAATGGTTTCCGGTCGGCTTGGCGGTGCTGAGATAGCAAGAAGCGAACGCTACAGTGAAGGAACGATACCCCTGCAAACCCTAAGAGCAGATATTGAATACGGCTTCGCGGAAGCAGACACCACGTATGGAAAAATAGGCGTAAAGGTATGGATTTATAAAGGAGAAATATTGTCTAAGGCAAAGACCGAAAATCAGTAACCGGTAAGAGAGGAGGAAGACCAAATGTTGATGCCTAAAAGGGTTAAACGCCGAAAGGTTCAGAGAGGCAGAATGAAAGGAAAAGCGACCCGCGGTAATGCTATAACATACGGACAGTTTGGCCTTCAAGCTATCGAGCCTGGCTGGATAACATCCAACCAGATAGAAGCTGCCAGGATCGCTATGACACGATATATTAAGAGGGGCGGAAAGGTTTGGATAAAAATATTCCCTGATAAGCCCATCACCCAGAAACCGGCTGAGACAAGGATGGGTTCAGGTAAAGGTTCTCCCGAGTATTGGGTGGCGGTAGTAAAGCCAGGTAGAGTTATGTTTGAGATATCGGGGGTAAGCGAGGAAATAGCCAGGGAGGCTATGAGGCTTGCGATGCATAAGCTGCCTATTAAATGCAAATTTGTAAAACGCGAAGAAGTGGGTGGTGAAGCAAATGAAAGCTAAAGAGATAAGAGAAATGACACCCCAGGAACTTGAGAAAAAGTTGCAGGACCTTAAAGGGGAACTCTTTAATCTGAGATTTCAACTTGCTACGGGACAGCTGGATAATCCTTTAAGGATAAAACAGGTAAAGAAATCGATTGCAAGGGCGAAGACAATTCAGCGAGAGCGAGAATTACAAATCAGGCAATAGGGCCTTGGGGAAGGAGGTATATGGTGCATGACACGAGGCAATAGAAAAGTAAGAATAGGTAGAGTTGTTAGCGATAAAATGGAAAAAACTATTGTAGTAGCTGTTGAAACCATTGTAAGACACCCGTTGTACGGGAAATCTATAAAAAGGACTACCAAGTTTAAAGCCCATGACGAAAACAACGAGTGCGTTGTAGGTGATAAAGTGAAAATTATGGAAACCAGGCCCCTGAGCAAAGAAAAAAGATGGAGACTGGTAGAAATAGTTGAAAAGGCAAAATAACCAATATTTGTTTGCTGGAAGGAGGTTATCCGGATGATACAAGCTGAATCCCGCCTAAACGTAGCTGATAATTCCGGAGCCAAGGAACTCTTGTGCATAAGGGTATTGGGCGGCTCCAAAAGGAAGTATGCTAATATCGGCGATATTATAGTTGCTGCTGTTAAAGATGCAACACCCGGTGGTGTTGTTAAAAAGGGAGACGTGGTGAAGGCAGTAGTTGTGAGAACCACAAGGGGTGTTAAAAGGATTGATGGAAGTACAATAAAGTTTGACGAGAATGCGGCCGTGATAATAAAGGAAGATAAGCAACCAAAGGGAACGAGGATATTTGGACCAGTAGCTAGGGAGCTTAGAGAAAAGGACTTTATGAAAATAGTTTCTCTTGCGCCCGAAGTTTTGTAACAGAGGAGGTGGCTGTTTAAATGTATAAAGGAAAGATGCATGTTAAAAAGGGTGATACCGTAGAAGTTATTTCCGGAAAAGACAAGGGCAAGAAGGGGAAAGTATTAACAGCCTTTCCTAAGGAAAACCGGGTTATAGTGGAAGGAGTTAACATGCTGACCAAGCATGTGAAGCCTACCAGACAGCTGCAGCAGGGGGGTATTGTCCACCAGGAAGGCCCTGTCCATGCTTCCAACGTTTTGCTATACTGTCCAAAATGCAAAGGGGGCAGAAGGGTAGGCAAAAAATTTCTTAAGGATGGAACCAAGGTTAGGTACTGCAAATCCTGCGGAGAAACCCTTGATAAATAGAGAGTAGGGGAAGGAGGTAGCAAGAATGGCAAGGCTTAAGGAGAGGTATAACAACGAAGCTGTGCCTGCTCTTATGGAAAAATTCGGGTACCAGAATATAATGGAGGTACCCAAAATAGAGAAAGTAATAATCAATATGAGAGTAGGAGAAGCAAAGGAAAACCAAAAAGCCCTGGAGGCTGCGGTGAACGATCTTTCAGTCATTGCAGGGCAGAAGCCGGTAATAACAAGGGCAAAGAAGTCCGTTGCCGCATTTAAAATCCGTACCGGTATGCCGATTGGGTGCAAGGTTACATTGAGAGGCGAAAGGATGTATGAATTTCTTGATAAACTTTTCAACATAGCACTGCCCAGGGTCAGGGACTTCAGGGGAGTTTCGCCCAACGCCTTTGACGGGAGAGGGAATTATGCTCTTGGCATTAAGGAGCAGCTTATTTTCCCCGAGATAGATTACGACAAAATCGAGAAGATAAGAGGTATGGATATAATCATCGTAACTTCGGGCAAGACCGACGAAGAGGCTCGCGAACTGTTAAGGCTTATGGGTATGCCATATAGAAAATAAAGGTAGGGGGAGGGAAATGATTAGTGGCAAAAAAATCAATGATTGCAAAACAGCAAAGAGAGCCTAAGCACAGTACAAGGGCTTACAATAGATGTAAGTTGTGTGGAAGACCGCATGCTTATCTCAGGAAGTTTGGGATATGTCGTATTTGTTTTAGGGAACTGGCCTATAAAGGTGAAATTCCCGGTGTAAAAAAAGCTAGCTGGTAAGGCGCGTTATAACGGGAGGAGGTAGAGATATATGGTTATGACTGATCCCATTGCTGATATGCTTACTCGCATCAGGAATGCTAATACAGTAAGGCACAGCCAGGTTGAAATACCGGCATCAAATATGAAGAAAGCGATTGCCCAGATTTTGCTGGAAGAAGGGTTGATCAAAGGATATGACGTAATTGATGATGGGAAACAAGGGATCATCAAAATAGAACTGAAATACGGTCCGGGGCAGGAAAAGGTAATAAGCGGACTTAAGAGAATTTCCAAACCAGGGCTTAGGGTTTATGTAAAAAAAGACGAGGTGCCCAAGGTTTTGGGAGGTCTCGGAATAGCCGTAATATCAACATCCAAGGGATTGATGACCGATAAGAAAGCAAGACAGGAAAACGTGGGAGGAGAAGTTCTCTGCTACATTTGGTAGTTTATAGGAGGTGTTACAATGTCCAGGATAGGTAAGCTGCCCATTGAAATACCTAAGGGCGTTGAAGTAGTAATAGATGAAAACAATGTGGTGACTGTTAAGGGACCGCTCGGAATGCTTGAGCAGAAAATGCACAAAGCTATTACAATAACAAAGGACGGCAGCAATATCCTTGTTACCAGGCCGTCTGACGAGAAATTCCACAGGTCACTCCACGGTTTGACCCGGTCGCTTATCGCCAATATGGTGGAAGGCGTGACCAAGGGTTACCAGAGGGTGTTGGAAATCAACGGTGTCGGGTATAGAGCGCAGAAGCAAGGGAAAAAACTGGTTCTAAACGTTGGGTATTCCCATCCGGTTGAGATGGAGGACCCTGAAGGTATTATGGTAGAGGTTGAAGGAAACAACAAAGTTGTTGTTAAGGGCATAAATAAACAGCAGGTAGGAAATTATGCCGCAAAGATCAGGAGTGTAAGAGAGCCTGAGCCATATAAAGGAAAAGGTATTAAATATGACTTCGAGCGTATCAGGCGTAAGGAAGGGAAAACGGGTAAATAGGTGGAAGGGAGTGAAGAGCTTTGTTTAACAAACCGGTAAAGAATGAGGCAAGGAAGAAAAGGCACCTGCGGGTAAGGACAAAAATCCAGGGCACAACTGAGAGGCCCCGCCTCAATGTATATAGAAGCTTGAACCATATTTATGCACAAGTCATCGATGATAAAGCAGGAGTAACACTGCTTTCAGCTTCTACCCTTGATGAAGAAGTGAAAAACAGGCTTGAAAAAACCTTCAACACTGATGCTGCAAAGGTTGTAGGGGAAGTCGTAGCAAAAAGAGCGCTGGACAAAGGCATCACCAATGTTGTTTTTGACAGAAGCGGATATAAGTATCATGGAAGAGTTAAAGCCCTGGCAGATGCAGCTAGAGAGGCTGGTCTAAACTTCTAGGAGAAGGAGGGAGATAAATGCAAAACAAGCCAAGAAACAACGAAGCCAAGTCAGACCTGGTTGAAAAGGTTGTTTATATAGGTAGGGTTACCAAAGTTGTTAAGGGCGGCAGGAACTTCAGGTTCAGCGCTCTGGTGGTAGTAGGAGACGGGAACGGAAAAGTAGGAATCGGTTCCGGCAAAGCGGTCGAGGTGCCCGAGGCTATCCGCAAAGCAATCGAAGATGCGAAAAAGAATATGGTAGAAGTACCAATAGTAGGAACAACAATACCCCATGAGGTTGTCGGGCGGTTTGGCGCAGGCAGGGTAATCCTCATGCCGGCCGAAGAAGGTACCGGAATCATTGCCGGCGGTCCGACAAGGGCAGTTTTGGAGTGTACAGGTATCAGAGACATTAGGGCAAAATCCCTTGGCTCGAATAATCCCAGAAACATGGCGAATGCTACAATGGAAGGATTATCAAGGCTTAAGACCGTTGAACAGGTAGCTAAGCTAAGAGGAAAATCAGTAGAAGAGATACTGGGTTAGAGGGGGAGATTAACCTTGGCAAAATTAAAAATTAAACTGGTGAAAAGCGTTATCGGATGCAAGAAGGACCAAAAGGCTACGGTCGAAGCCCTTGGTCTTAGGAAGATAAGACAGGAAGTAGAACACGATGACACACCGCAGATACGGGGTATGGTAAATAAGGTAAGTCATCTAGTAGAGGTAGAAGAGGTTAACTAAGGAGGTGTTACCATGAAGTTGCATGAACTTAAACCTGCTGAGGGAGCAAAAAAATCCGCAAAGCGTGTGGGTAGAGGTACCGCTTCAGGTCACGGGAAAACTTCAACCAGGGGACACAAGGGCCAGAAAGCCCGTTCCGGCGGAGGAGTACGTCCCGGTTTCGAAGGCGGTCAAATGCCCCTGCAAAGAAGGCTGCCTAAAAGAGGTTTTACCAATATATTCAGGAAAGAATTCGCTATAGTGAACCTTGATAGGCTTAATATATTCGAAAACGGTACTGAAGTAACACCGGAACTTCTAATTGAGGCAGGATTAATAAAGAAGGCCGATGGCCAGGTTAAAATCCTTGGCTCGGGAGATATAGAGAAGAACCTTACAGTCAAAGCCCATAAATTCAGCAAATCAGCAGTTGAAAAGATTGAGGCTGCAGGAGGAAAGGTTGAGGTGATATAAGTTGTTAGAAACCTTAAAGAACGCATGGAAAATTCCCGATTTAAGGAAGAGAATCACCTTCACCGTTGCTATGCTCGTAGTATTTAGGGTAGGGGCGTTCATTCCAGTTCCCGGTATAAACAAGACTGTAATACAGAATATCGTAGAGAAGGGCGGCCTGCTTGGATTTTTCGATGTGGTTTCAGGGGGAGCGTTCAAGAACTTCACAATTTTCGCGCTCAGTATTACTCCTTACATTACGGCGTCGATTATTATGCAGCTTTTAACCATAGCGATTCCTAAGCTGGAAGAACTCGCCAAGGAGGGCGAAGAGGGCAGAAAGAAGATCGCCCAGTTTACAAGGTATGGTACTGTCGTTCTTGCCCTGGTGCAGAGCGTGGCATTGAGCATGGGATTAAGGGGTGCCTTATACAGTGCAACTACCATGAACATTGCAATAGTTGCGTTGACTCTCACCGCAGGGACTGCATTTCTTATGTGGCTGGGTGAACAGATCACCGATAAAGGTATAGGAAACGGTATCTCGCTGCTGATCTTTGCGGGTATAATTTCCCGGCTGCCGGACGGTTTAAGGGTAATATATGAATATTACAAAGTAGGAACGACAAACATAGTGGAGATTATACTGTTTGCAGTATTGGCCATTGTTATCATAGCAGTTGTAGTTGCTATCCAGCAGGGCACCAGAAAGATTCCCGTACAGTACGCGAAAAGGGTAGTCGGGAGAAAGATGTACGGGGGGCAGAGCACCCATATCCCAATAAAGGTAAACCAGGCTGGGGTAATACCGGTAATATTTGCGACATCGCTTCTTGCTTTTCCGCAGACCATCGGAGCATTTTTCCCCAATAGCTGGTTTTACAATTTCATGAATAAGTATTTTGCATGGGGGGGCTTTGCGCACACGCTTTTTGAGGTGATTCTCATTGTTTTCTTCACTTATTTCTATACGGCGATCACCTTCAATCCTATAGAAGTAGCCAATAACCTTAAGAAATACGGAGGTTTTATTCCTGGCATCAGGCCCGGTAAGCCTACCGTGGATTTCATAAATAAGGTTCTGAACAGGATAACCCTGGTGGGTGCGTTCTTCCTGGTGGGTATCATAATAATTCCGGTTGTACTCATGAAATTTACCGGGTTAAAGATATATTTCGGAGGAACAGCCCTGCTGATAGTCGTGGGTGTGGCCCTTGAAACCATGAAACAGATAGAGGCGCAAATGCTCATGAGGCACTACCAGGGATTTCTTAAATAGGAGATGATAGAAAATGCGTTTGGTTATAATGGGACCTCCAGGCGCAGGGAAAGGGACTCAGGCTGTCATGATAGCAGAAGAATACTCCATTCCCCACATTTCAACGGGAGACATATTCAGGAAAAATCTTAAGGAAGGTACTCCCCTGGGGCTGAAAGCAAAAGAATATATGGATAAAGGGCTGTTGGTTCCCGATGAGGTTGTTGTGGAAATTGTCAAGGATAGGCTGGTTAAAGATGACTGTAAAGATGGGTTTTTGCTTGATGGTTTTCCAAGAACGGTGGCACAGGCTAATGCGCTGGACCATGTTCTCGAAGATATGAACATGGGTTTGGATAAAGTGATAAATATTGATGTGGATAAGGATGTACTGATTCAAAGGGCGGTTGGCAGGAGAGTATGTGCAGGATGTGGCGCTACCTATCATGTCAGGTTCAACCCTTCTAAAAAGGTCGGAGAATGTGATGTCTGTGCAGGTAAGGTTATTCAACGGGATGATGATAGGGAAGAGACAGTTGTAAAAAGGATAGAGGTTTATTTGGAGCAGACATTACCCCTGATACAGTATTATAAGAGCAGAGGACTGCTGGTTAGTATAAATGGGGAACACGAAATTCAAAGGGTTTTCGAGGATATAACCAGGGCTGTAGGGAGCGGGAGTGAATGATAATCCTAAAATCTCCTACGGAAATTGAGATTATGAAAACGGCAGGTAGGATTGTCGCAGAAACCCTCGAGAAGCTAAAAGAGGTAATTAAACCGGGAATAACCACAAAGGAATTGGACCAGATGGCCGAGGAGTTTATAGTTAAATCAGGTGCTGTACCGGCTTTTAAAGGGTACAGGGGGTTTCCTGCCAGTATATGTACCTCGATAAATAATCAGGTAGTTCATGGAATACCCGGTTTAAACAGGCTGGAAAACGGTGATATTGTAAGTATAGATATTGGTACGATATACAACGGGTACTATGGAGATGCTGCGGTTACCTTCGGAGTTGGAAAAATATCCAAGGACGCCGAAAAGCTGATTGATATCACTAAAGAAAGCCTGTTCAAGGGTATTGAAAAGGCAGTAGAAGGAAACAGACTCTCGGACATATCCCATGCTGTTCAAAAGTTTGTTGAAGAAAATGGGTTTTCTGTTGTACGGGATTATGTGGGCCATGGCATCGGCCAGAATATGCATGAAGATCCTCAAGTTCCAAATTTTGGACTGCCGGGAAAAGGCCCCAGATTGAAAGAAGGAATGGTTTTGGCCATAGAACCCATGGTTAATCAGGGAAGTTACCATGTTAGAACCTTAATGGACAATTGGACTGTAGTTACAGCAGACGGAAGCCTTTCAGCCCATTATGAGCATACTGTTGCAATAACAGGTGAAGGCCCCCTAATTCTTACTCAACATTGGTGAGGTTAGCGGAGGTGAATGGGGTGGAAAACGACGAATTGGTATTGGGTCAGGTTGTGAAATCCAGAGCCGGAAGGGACAAAGACAGATATTTTGTAGTAATCGGTTGTCAAGAAGATTTCGTTATACTGGCTGATGGAGATTTAAGAAAGCTTGATAGACCAAAGAAAAAGAAGATAAAACATGTGGTGAAGTGCAGTATAGTATTGGATGAGGTAAGGGATAAGCTCAATAATGGTAAAAGGGTAACAAATGCTGAACTGCGAAGGCACTTAAAAAGTCTGGGGTATCTATAAGGTTTCGGTGAATGGAGGTTTGATTACCTTATGGCAAAAAAAGATGTTATTGAAGTTGAAGGTAAAGTTATTGAAGCTTTACCTAACGCAATGTTCAACGTTGAATTAGAAAACGGGCATAAAATTCTTGCCCATGTATCCGGGAAGCTTCGAATGAACTATATTAGGATACTGCCCGGAGATAAAGTCACCATAGAGCTTTCTCCATATGACCTCACCAGAGGCAGAATAATTTGGAGAGGTAAAAGCTAAGGAGGTATAGCGATGAAAGTAAAACCGTCTGTAAAGCCGATGTGTGAAAAATGCAAAATAATTAAGAGAAACGGCAGGGTTATGATTATCTGTGAAAACCCTAAACATAAACAAAAACAGGGATAAGCATTCAGGAGGTGTAGTAATTAGATGGCGAGGATTGCTGGGATTGACCTACCAAGAGACAAACGGGTAGAAATCGGTCTTACCTATATTTTTGGTATCGGAAGAGCAAACTCTCAGAAAATTCTTCAGGAAGCAGGAGTAAATCCCGATACAAGGGTTAAGGATCTGACGGAAGCTGAAGTAAGCAGGTTGAGAGAAGTAATAGACAAGAACTATAAGGTTGAAGGTGACCTCCGCAGGGAGGTAAACATGAACATCAAGAGGCTTATGGATATAGGCTGCTATCGCGGAATACGCCATAGGAGAGGGCTGCCGGTTCGTGGACAATCAACCAAGAACAATGCAAGGACCAGAAAAGGACCCAAGAGAACTGTTGGAGTAAGGCGTAAGAAATAAGAGGCGTAAAGGAGGTAAAATGGATGGTAGCTAGGCCAAGAAGAAGAACCAAAAGACGTGAAAGAAAGAATGTAGAACGTGGTCAGGCGCATATTAAGTCCACTTTTAATAATACACTAGTGACCCTTACTGATATGGGAGGAAACGCTCTTTCTTGGGCCAGTGCGGGTAAGCTGGGGTTTAAGGGATCCAGGAAATCCACGCCCTTTGCCGCACAGATGGCAGCCGAAGCTGCGGCTAAGGATGCAATGGAGCATGGTCTGAAAACTGTTGAAGTATATGTTAAGGGTCCAGGAGCAGGTAGGGAGGCGGCTATTAGAGCACTCCAAGCGGCTGGGCTTGAAGTAAATCTGATTAAGGACGTAACTCCTATACCTCATAACGGATGTAGACCGCCCAAAAGAAGAAGAGTATAATCAAATACCAGGAGGTGTGTTAGTCTTATGGGCAGATATACGGGTCCAGTATGCAAATTGTGTCGCCGGGAAGGTATCAAGCTGTATCTTAAAGGCGATAGGTGTTATTCGGATAAATGTGGTATCAATAGAAGGTCCTACGCACCGGGACAACATGGCCAGGGGAGGAGAAAGGTCTCCGGCTACGGTATTCAGCTAAGGGAAAAGCAGAAGGCAAAGAGATATTATGGTGTAATGGAAAGCCAGTTCAGAAAATACTTTGAAATGGCTGAGAGAATGAAGGGTGCAACCGGCGAAAACCTGATCCGGATTCTGGAGACCAGGATGGATAATGTAGTATTCAGAGCCGGACTGGCAAGCTCCCGCAAAGAGGCCAGGCAGCTGGTGAAACATGGCCACTTCAAGGTAAACGGGATTGGTGTAAACATTCCTTCATACCTGGTAAAAGTAGGAGATGTTATAGAAGTAGTGGAGAACAGCAAGGGCAGTGAAAAATTTAAAGAATTAGTTAATGACCAGAGGGTTGCTCCTGATTGGTTAGAGGTAGATCTGGATAACATGAAGGTTAGAGTTGTGGCTCTACCGAAGAGAGAGCATTTAGACATACCGCTGGAAGAACACTTGATAGTAGAGCTCTATTCCAGATAATAAAGGTAATTAGAATCAGTTACCCTCGGCTAAGTACAATAGAGTAGTTCAAGGAGGGTTATTTATGATAGAAATAGAAAAGCCCAAAGTGGAGATTGTAGAAATGAGCAGCGATAAAACCTACGGTAAGTTCGTAGTAGAACCGCTGGAAAGGGGTTACGGAATAACTCTTGGCAACTCTTTAAGAAGGGTTTTACTTTCTTCTCTACCGGGTGCAGCAGTAACATCAGTGAAAATTGACGGAGTGCTTCATGAATTTTCTACCATAGCCGGCGTGAAGGAAGATGTTACCGAGATAGTTTTGAACCTTAAATCCCTTTGTGTAAAGCTTAATGGAGATGAGCCCAGACTGGTTCGCATAGAAACTAAAGGAGAAGGCGAAGTTAAAGCCGGGGATATCATACACGATGCTGATGTGGAAGTATTAAATCCTGAGCTTCACATAGCAACTTTGGAAAACGATGCTAAGCTTTACATGGAGATTACCTTGGAAAAGGGAAGGGGTTATGTTCCTGCGGAAAAGAATAAAGAATCCGGCCAGCCGATAGGTATTATACCGGTGGATTCGATTTTTACTCCCGTAAGGAAGGTCAATTATAGAGTTGAGAATACGAGGGTCGGGCAGGTAACAGACTTTGACAAGCTGAGTCTGGAGGTTTGGACAGATGGGAGCATAGCTCCCGATGAAGCGGTGTCGCTGGGAGCCAAGATTCTTAACGAACACCTGAACCTGTTTATTACTTTGACTGACCAGGTAAGAGACGTTGAAATAATGGTAGAGAAGGAAGAAGACAAGAAAGAAAAGGTTCTGGAAATGACCATAGAGGAGCTTGATCTATCGGTTAGATCCTATAACTGCCTTAAGAGGGCAGGGATAAATACTGTGGAAGAACTGACGCAGAAAACCGAAGAAGACATGATGAAAGTTCGTAATCTTGGGAAGAAGTCTCTGGAAGAGGTTCAATCCAAGCTTGCCGAACTTGACCTCGGTCTAAAGAAGAGCGATGAGTAACTAGGCAAGGAGGGATATTTATATGGCTGGACAGAGGAGATTAGGACGTCCCACAGACCATAGGAAAGCTATGCTGAGGAATCTGGTAACAAGCTTACTGGACAAAGGAAAGATTGTGACTACAGTAACCAGGGCAAAGGAAGCCAGGAGCCTTGCTGAGAAAATGATTACGCTTTCGAAGAGAGGAGACCTTCATTCTCGACGTTTGGTTTTGGCCTTTGTTAACGATGAAACGGTAGTTAAAAACCTGTTCGATAACATAGCTCCAAAATACAAGGATAGAGAGGGAGGCTATACAAGAATAGTACGAATTGGCCCCAGAAGAGGAGACGCCGCCGAGATGGTAATCTTGGAACTGGTATAGACAGTACGGTGGGGGATTAAGTTTTAAAGCAACTTAGTCCCTATTTCTTTACTACCAACTGAATGTTAAAGAGGGGTTAAGATGGAATATCAAATTCGCATCAACAATCTTTACTACAAATACAGTCAAGACCAGGAATGGGTTCTGAAAAACATTAATCTTGGCATAAAAAAGGGTGAATTCATTGTCGTTATAGGGCATAACGGTTCAGGGAAGTCAACCCTGGCCAAGCATATAAATGCACTGCTTATACCTGTCCAGGGAAACGTTGAAGTGATGGATATAGATACTAGAGATCAATCCAGGGTATGGGACATTAGGCAGAAAGTAGGCATGGTTTTTCAGAATCCTGATAACCAGCTGGTTGCAACAATTGTTGAGGAAGATGTAGCCTTTGGCCCTGAAAACCAGGGTATTGCTCCCCATGAAATCAGAAATAGAGTTGATGAAGCCCTTAGAGCTGTGGAGCTTTATGACTACCGGAAGCATGGACCGCATCTCCTGTCCGGAGGCCAGAAGCAGAGGGTCGCTATAGCCGGGGTTCTGGCGATGCGCCCCGAATGTATCGTCCTGGATGAGGCAACCGCCATGCTTGACCCCCAAGGACGAAAGGAAGTAATGGAAATAATAACAAAGCTGAATAAACATGAGGGCAAAACCGTGATCCATATAACTCATTTTATGGAAGAAGCAGCAAGGGCTGACAGGGTTGTTGTCATGGATAACGGAGAAATAGTAATGGAAGGCACCCCTGAAACAGTGTTTTCAGAGGTGAACAAGCTTAAAGCCCTTGGGTTGGATGTGCCTCAGATTGCTGAATTAGCATACAGGCTGGGTAAATCGGGCATCGAGATGCCAAATATACTAGACGAAGACGAGATGGTGATGGAACTATGCCGATTAAAATCACTGGGCTGAGTTATACCTATATGGCTGGAACCCCCTATGAAAATATAGCCCTTGAGGGGATAAACCTTGAGATAGAAGAGGGCAGTTTTATCGGTATCATAGGACATACGGGTTCAGGAAAGTCGACTCTTATCCAGCATCTTAACGGATTATTGAAGCCGCAGAAAGGCACTATTGAGGTTGATGGGGAAGATATATGGGAAAAGGGGTATAAGAGAAGCAAAGTCCGTCAAAAGGTCGGCCTGGTATTTCAATACCCCGAGCATCAGATTTTTGAAGAAACCGTATACAAGGATATCGCCTTTGGCCCACGAAACATAGGTATGGCTGAGGAAGACGTTATGGAACAGGTAAAATGGGCAATGAAAATGGTTGCGCTTGACTTTGATGAGCTTAAAGATATTTCTCCCTTTGACCTGAGCGGAGGCCAGAGGAGGAGAATTGCAATAGCAGGTGTTCTCGCAATGGACCCCAAATACCTGGTTCTGGATGAACCCACCGCCGGTCTTGATCCGAGAGGACGAAGGGAGATTTTAGCCCACATTTACAGCATGTACAGGGATAGAGGTATCACTATAATCCTGGTATCCCATAATATGGATGAGGTGGCGCGACTGGCCGATAAGATAATTGTTATGGAAAAGGGAAGCATATCATTAAGCGGTACCCCCGAGGAAGTGTTCAGGGAGGGTGGCCGCTTAAGAGAAAAAGGGCTTGCTTTACCGGCCATTACATCCCTAATGACCCGGCTGAAAGAAAACGGGTGGCCGGTCAGAAGTAATGTATTTACCGCAGACGAAGCGGAAAGGGAGATATTAAAGGTTTTGAGAGGTAATGGCGATGCTTAAGGATATTACAATCGGTCAATACTTCCCGGGAGATTCAGTGGTGCACCGCCTTGACCCGCGGGTTAAGATTGTTCTTACTTTTATTCTGATAATAAGCCTGTTTGTTTCGGGCAATATGCTTGGCTACGGTGGCTGCGCTTTATTTATCGTCCTTGCGCTTATTCTCTCAAAGGTTCCGGTAAAATATATTTTCAAAGGGCTGCGTCCGCTGCTGATAATTCTATTGCTCACCATATTTATAAACATGTTTATGGTTAAGGGTGAGGTTCTGTACAATATAGGTCCCCTGGAAATCACAAGAGAAGGTTTGACTCAGGCGGCAAGAATGGCATCCAGGCTGGTTTTACTGGTAACAGGCGCTTCTTTGCTGACACTGACCACTTCTCCTATAGCTTTAACCGATGGGATAGAAAAACTGTTGAATCCGCTGAGAAGATTTGGGGTACCCGCCCACGAACTGGCAATGATGATGACTATAGCTCTGAGATTTATCCCTACCCTTCTGGATGAAACAGATAAGATAATGAAAGCCCAGATGGCAAGGGGTGCTGACTTTGAAAGCGGGAACCTGGTCAAAAGAGCCAGGAACCTTATCCCCCTGTTGGTGCCGCTGTTTATCAGTGCGTTCAGAAGAGCGGACGAACTGGCCCTGGCTATGGAAGCCAGGTGCTATAGGGGAGGTAAAAACAGGACAAGGATGAAGGTGCTTAAGGTCGAACGCAGGGACTATTTGGCGCTGGCAACCGGTTTAGGCTTGCTGATTTTAATAATTGTCACCAGAAAATGGTAGGGTGATGGTATGAGAAACATTCTAATAACCCTTGAATATGATGGAACCGGCTATCATGGGTGGCAAAAGCAGAAGAACGCCCTGGGCATACAGGAAGTTGTCGAAGAGGGTATAATGGCCATTACCGGCGAGAAAGTCGGTATTACCGGCGCCGGGAGAACAGACGCAGGGGTGCATGCGCTGGATCAGAAGGCAAATTTCAAAACGCACAGCAGTATTCCCGTTGACAAGATACCTCTGGCTCTAAATAGTGTCTTGCCCCGAGATATCAGAATCATAGGAGCGGAGGAGGTCAGCCTCGATTTTCACGCCCGGTATAATGTAATAAAAAAAAGATATAGGTATAGAATATATAATGCATTGTTTCCAACAGCACTCTTTAGGAATTTTTGCTTTCATATTTCAGATAAGCTGGACATCGGCAATATGACGTTGGCATCCGAATACTTAGTGGGACGGAATGATTACACTGCGTTTTGCAGCACGGGAAGCAACGTAAAGACAAAAGTCAGAACCATCGAGTACATCAAGATAACCAAGGAAGATAATATGATCGATATTGTTGTTCAGGCAGACGGCTTTCTTTATAACATGGCAAGAATCATTGCGGGGACACTGGTTGAGGTAGGAAAAGGAAATATGGAAATACAGAAGGTCAAGGAGATTCTTGAACGAAAAGACAGGAGATTTGCAGGACCCACCTTGCCTCCCCAGGGATTATATCTCGAAAAGGTTTGCTACAATCAGAATTCTTGACACGCCTGGGCCCATGTATTATACTATACATGTTATGGATGTTTAACGGATATCAGACCCACTTAGCCCCGGGTCATATATCATAGATTTTAATTGGGGACTCCTTCACAGTTGGTAGTTCGTAGTTACTAGGGTAAGCCTTACAGGTTTTTCCCCATAAGCACTTCGCTATACTCTAACAACTGGCAACTGGACACTGGTAACTGATAGACGGTGTGTCCCCTGACCTTAAAAGGAGGGATTAATGAATGAAAACATATATGCCTAAACCCGATAGTATCGAAAGGAAATGGTATATAGTCGATGCCAAAGGCAAAACGCTGGGCAGGCTGGCAAGCCAGGTTGCCAGCATATTAAAGGGCAAGCATAAGCCGATATATTCCCCTCATATGGACACAGGAGATTTTGTAATAATAGTAAACGCTTCTGAAGTAGAGCTTACAGGGAAGAAAAGGCAGCAGAAGGTATATAGACATTACACCGGATATCCGGGCGGCCTTAAGGAAGTATCCTACGAGAAATTGATGAAAGACAAGCCTGAGAAGGCCGTTTACCAAGCTGTATGGGGAATGGTACCCCATAACAGGCTTGGGAGGAAGATGATAAAGAAGCTGAAAGTATACCGTGGTCCGGAGCATAATCATGAAGCCCAAAAACCTGAAAAATTAGAGTTTGGCTTTTAATTAGGGGAGAAGGGAGGAAGAATCAGTGGAAAAAGTTCAGTACTATGGCACCGGAAGAAGAAAGAATTCAGTTGCCCGAGTCAGGCTATTGCCTGGGGAAGGCAGTATAAACATAAATGGAAGGGATATTGAAGAGTATTTCGGTCTTGAAACATTAAAGGTACTGGTAAAACAGCCCCTGGAGCTGACAGGTACTATGGGGAAATTTGATGTTGCGGCCATTGTCCATGGTGGCGGTTTTACCGGCCAGGCTGGAGCGCTAAGGCATGGTATTGCAAGGGCACTTCTTGAAGCAGACCCCGATTACCGTATCGCCCTTAAGAAAGCAGGTTTCCTGACCAGGGACCCAAGGATGAAGGAGAGAAAGAAATACGGCCTCAAAAAAGCAAGAAGAGCTCCCCAATTCTCAAAGAGATAATCTGTTTAAAAGCTGCATTCAAAGCAGCTTTTTTTGTTGCATAAGAAAGTACACTCTCTTATGCAACAAAAAAAGGAAGAGGTGCAGGGGAAAGGTTCCCCGCCGGTTTAAGGAAGGTGCTCAGGTTGCGGAAGCAACCGCCGAAGGGAACCTAGGGTTCCATAGCGGAGCGCCGGATGCGCTTTTTTATTGCATACGAAAGGGGCAAACAGGGACGTTCTCCTGTGAAACGACAATAAACGATATATTTATTTTATTCTAGACACGGGAGTCTGCGGATGGTATAATTAATTAAACAAATATTAGAACCTTCCTTTAAGGGTGGTCCCGTGAGGCCGATAAGGATTGGTAGAGCGAGTGTAGTATTTGTAAAATAAAAGAACTGCGCAAACCAGCTTCCTGTCGGTGACAGGAAGTTTTTTACGTGCGGACAAAACCCCATTGAAGACACCCTTGGTTCTAATTTTGTTTACAAATCCGGTCTTATGACAAAGCGCTGGAACAAATAAGAAAAAAGGAGTGTAAACAAATGACCAATACCGAGAAAAGTGAAGTCAATGAAGGTGCCGTTAGAGAAGAGGATCACTTATCAGCAGGGAAAAAAGCAATACTAGGTTTACAGCACACATTCACGATGTTTGGGGCAACGGTACTAGTGCCGATAATAACAGGTCTTAACATCTCCGTGGCATTGTTTATGGCGGGAATAGGCACACTGTTTTTCCATATGGTTACGAAGAAGAAGGTACCGGTATTCCTGGGATCCTCATTTGCGTTTATAGCCCCAATCCTGGCCGTTGCAGGGGCAGTAGCCGTTAAAAACGGCATAGCCTATAACCCGGGGGACACTTATGCAGAGGGCCTTGCTTATGCTCAAGGAGGTATAGTTATTGCCGGACTTGTTTATGTTGTACTGGCCGGTTTGGTTTATATCTTCGGTTATGAAAAAATCATAAGTTTCTTCCCACCGGTTGTAACCGGTCCGATTATTATGACCATTGGATTGCTTCTGGCTCCTACAGCGATTGGGATGGCAAGCGGCAATTGGCTTTTGGCGATAGTCGCTCTGGCGACCGTAACCGCTGTAAGTATATTTGCCAAGGGATTTATGAAAGTCCTCCCCGTATTGATTGGACTTATTGTCGGATACTTTGTATCTATCTTGACAGGAAACGTTGACTTTGCTCCCATGCTGGAGGCAAAATGGTTCGGAGTGCCTCCTTTCCAGCTGGCGAAGTTTGACATGGAAATGATATTTATTATTGCCCCTGTAGCAATCGCAACAATGGTTGAACATATAGGAGATGTGCTTGCTGTTGGCGCCACCGTTGAGAAAGATCTTATGAAAGAGCCCGGGCTGCACAGAACGCTTATCGGTGACGGGATAGCAACCAGTATTTCCGCGATGTTTGGTGGTCCTGCCAACACAACATACTCCGAGAACACCGGAGTTCTTGCCCTGACAAAGGTTTATAATCCGGTTGTAATGAGGATAGCTGCATGCTTTGCTATAATACTTTCAATAATTCCCAAACTGGGCGCTTTTATCAGTACAATCCCAACCCCGGTAGTTGGTGGAATATCAATAGTACTGTTCGGTATGATAGCCAGTGTTGGTGCAAGGACAGTTGTAGAAAACGCAGTTGATTTTTCAAAGCCAAGAAACCTGATCATATCTGCTGTAATACTGGTACTCGGTCTCGGAGGAGCCACTCTTCCGGTTAAAATCGGCGCGATAGCCTTCAGCGTCTCAGGGATGGCGCTGGGTGCTATAGTTGGAATTATCCTGAACAAAATTCTTCCGCAGGATTAATATTAATAACATTTGCCAAGGGGCTGACTCTTTTGAGACAGCCCCTTGTTAGTTGTGATTTTATTCTCTCTTTTCTCATATAAATGTATAGACGCGGGAAAAGGGGGAGCGGGTCATGCACCTGTTAATCATCAGGAACAAATACTTTATTGCCGTGGCACTTTGTGCAGGCATTGTGTTTACAATAGCTTTAAATAGTGGTATCTTTAGAGAGAGTAGAGAGGTATTTTTTCCCATAACCAATAAGGTCATCTATATTGATGCGGGGCATGGGGGACGGGACCCAGGGGCTGTCGGAAAGTCCGGTAAGAATGAAGACCAGATAAATCTGGACATTGCGTTGAAACTGAAAAGGCTGGTTGAGAATGGAGGAGGCATTGCCATTCTAACCCGTGACGGCGATTATGGTTTATATTCACCGGACGCCCCAAACAAAAAAAGAGAAGACCTGGAGAACAGGAGAAGTCTTGCCGAAGAAAGCCAAAGCCAAATAAACGTAATCATACACCTGAACAGCTTCCCCCAGTCAAGATACTATGGGGCTCAGACTTTTTACTTTAAGGACTCAGAAGAGAGCAAAAAGCTTGCTTCCATTGTCCAGGAAGAATTACGAATGGTGCTGGATAAGAATAATACACGACAGCCTAAACCCGATTCGGATTTGTACCTGTTGAAAACCAGCAAAGTGCCAACCGTACTTGTGGAATGCGGGTTCCTGTCAAATGCCCAGGAGGAGCGTTTGCTAAACGATGAAATCTACCAGGAAAAGGTTGCCTGGGCAATATACATTGGCATATTGAGATACCTGAGCACAGAGCAGGGATGAAAGAATACTGAAACAGAGTATGTGTAAGTTTTAATGGGTAAGGGGGATAATATATTTGTGTGTGAAAGGAGGACAAGCATGAACAAATTATTAAAGAGCTACCTTGTGCCGCATCCGCCCATAATAGTGCCGGAAATAGGTATGGGAGAGGAAAGAAATGCCCGGAATACCATTGAGGCTATGGAAGAGATTGCAGACAGTATTAGCAGAGATAAGCCTGATTCAATCATCTTAATAACGCCCCATGGGCCTGTTTTCAGCGATGCGATTGCGGTCGGTGTGCAGGAAATGTTCAGGGGAACCTTTGGACGGTTTGGCAAGCCGGACCTTTCCCTTGCATTGGAAGGGAATTTAGACTTGACTTTTAGAATTATGGAGGAGGCCGCCCGGGAAGGCATAGCCGTAGTCAGCCTTGATAGTGCAACATCCAGGAGATATGGGATTAATACAGAATTAGATCATGGAGCCCTGGTACCGCTGTATTTTGTCAATCGAAAATACACAGAGTTTAAGCTGGTTCATATAACGTATGGCATGCTGCCCAACCTTGAATTATATAGATTCGGGAATTGTGCAAAAAAAGCTGTAGAGAGCGGCAATGAAAGAGTTTCCATCGTATGCAGCGGAGACCTTTCCCACAGGCTGAAAAAGGGAGCGCCTGCGGGGTACAGTGAAAGGGGAAGGGAATTTGACGAGAAGCTGGTTATGCATATAAAGAATATGGATACCCCAAGCATTATTGAGATGGATGAATCCCTGGTGGAAGAAGCGGGGGAATGCGGGTACCGATCAGTTCTTATTCTCTTCGGGATTCTAGACGGATATGATGTTGATGTCAGTGTTTTATCCTACGAAGGTCCCTTTGGTGTCGGATATTGTGTTGCGGAGTTTCTACCCGGCAGGAGGAACCTTGAAAGGGAGTATATAAATATTTTGGAAAGTAGGGGAAAAAGCAAAATGCAAAAAGTCAGGGAGAATGAAGATGTCTATGTCCGGCTTGCACGGAAGGCTCTTGAAACCTATATAACGGAAGGGCGCGTCATCGGCGTACCTGAAGGATTGCCTCCTGAGATGACGCAGAGAAAGGCCGGCGTATTCGTTTCTATCAAGAAAAATGGTAAACTAAGGGGCTGCATCGGTACCATCAGCGCGGCTACGGGCAGTATAAGCGAGGAGATAATTCATAATGCGATCAGCGCCGGAACCAAGGATCCACGCTTTTACCAGGTAGAAGATGAGGAGCTTAATGAACTGGTGTATTCGGTTGACGTTTTAGCAGAGCCTGAACCAGTAGACACCATAGAGCAACTGGATGCAAAAAGGTACGGTGTTATTGTAAAATCCGGGAGAAGGTCAGGGCTACTGCTCCCTGATCTTGAAGGGGTTGAAACACCTGAGGATCAGGTTAGGATTGCTTTACAGAAAGCGGGTATCAATGTCACTGAACCTTATACGCTGGAAAGGTTTGAGGTAATCAGACATCGTTAGGAAGTGGTTTTAATGCTGAACAAAGAGGCACTGTTTTATACTAAGGATGGGGAAACTACCGACTGTTTTCTATGTCCACACCACTGCAGGATAAGGCCCGGTAATGTTGGAATTTGCGGTGTCAGACGGAATGTCGGGGGTACTCTTTACACCGAAAATTACGGGAAGCTTACTGCGTATAATCTTGATCCTGTGGAGAAAAAGCCCCTTTATCACTTTCATCCGGGCAAAAGGATACTATCCGTGGGTAGTTACGGCTGCAATCTAAAGTGCAGCTTTTGCCAGAACTATGCCATTGCCCATGGAAGGCCGCGATTCGTATACATGCTGCCGGAGGAACTGGCAGACAAAGCCGTAAGTATTGAAGGCAATATTGGGATAGCTTATACATACAACGAGCCTTCCATATGGTATGAATATGTTCTGGAGACGGCCAGGGCCGTGAAGGAAGTTGGCTTGAGCAATGTGCTTGTGACAAACGGTTTTATCGAGGGGCAAGCACTGGAGGATCTGCTTCCCTATATAGATGCAATGAATATAGATATTAAATCCTTTAAAGAAAGCTATTATAAGGATATATGCAAGGGAAAACTGGCGCCGGTACTGGACACGGCGGAGAGAGCCGTACCCAAATGCCACGTTGAAATCACCACCCTGGTAGTGGGAGGGTTGAACGATGATATGGAAGAGATAGCAGAGTTGGGCAGTTGGATTAGCGCCATCAGCGGTGATATACCAGTGCACCTGTCCAGATATTACCCTGCTTATAAAATGGACAGACCGCCTACACCGGTGGAAATACTGATAAAAGCAAGGGAAGTACTTCAACAGTTCTTAAACTATGTATATATAGGCAATATTCCGAATGTTGATAATAGTACACACTGTCCATCCTGTGGGGCAAGGATAATAGAGAGAAATGGGTATATCTCACGTCCAAGGCTTGACAGTGGGACCTGCTATAAATGCGGGAGGATTATCAACATGATAATTTAAACGACTAACAGAGGAGAGATGCATGGTGCTGGATAAGGACTTGATAATGGATTCGCTGCGAAGGGTAGAAGACCCTGAAATTCATAAAAGCCTGGTTGAGTTGGACATGATCAAAGGCATAGAAATTAGTGGAGATAGAGTTGTTGTAGTGGTAAATCTTACAATTAAAGGGTGCCCCATGAAGAGCAAAATCCGGGAGGACATTGTTTATGAGGTTGGAAAGCTGGAGGGGGTTGATGAGGTAGAAGTCGTTTTTGATGCGATGAGCGAAGAGGAGAAAAGGAAGCTCCGGGAAAAACTCTATGGAACACAGAAAGAACTGTTTAAGGGTATCCCTGTAATTGCTATAGGTAGTGGAAAGGGAGGAGTAGGAAAATCCACAATTACTGCAAATCTTGCGGTGACCCTTGGAAAGATGGGCCACAGGGTTGGGCTTCTGGATGGAGATATATTGGGATTCAGCATAGCAAGGATACTCGGAATAGCACATAAAAAAGCACAGCTCCTGTCTAAAAACACGCTGCTGCCCGTGGAGGAGTACGGCATAAAAATCATTTCCATGGGCAATCTTGTGGAAGAAGATGAAGCGGTTGTTTGGAGGGGGCCGGTACTGGGCAAATTGTTGGACCAGTTTTTCAACGATGTATATTGGGGAGAGATTGATTTTCTATTAATTGACCTTCCTCCTGGTACAGGAGATGTACCGCTGACTATAATGCAGAAAATCCCTAATTCAAAGTTTGTTGTAGTTACTTCACCCCAGCCATCGGCGGCAAGAGTCGCAGGCAGATTATGGACCATGTCGCAAAAAGCAGGGATAGAGGTTGTAGGTATAATTGAGAATATGTCCCATTTTGTATGCCAAAACTGTGGAGAGATTCATTACATCTTCGGTAAGGGGGAGGGTGAAAGGCTGAGTCTTAAGACAGGTACTGAACTGATAGGTGAAATACCTCTTAAAAAAGAAATAAGGATGACCAGCGACGAGGGAAGGCCAATAGTGGTAGAAGATGCGGATACCTTTGAGCTATACAAAAGCATTGCCGAAAGGCTTGTGAGAAAAGTGAGGGGCTAAGCCCTCGGCTGATTTTTTCGCCCCATGTTAATGACAAGGTATATAGACACGCCGACTGCAATTATTATATCACCTACGCTGAAGACGTTTGAAAAAGGCAGCCAGGACGGTAGTACGAATATGTCACACAGCCATGGGAACCTTGTACTGTCAGTAATCTGTATAGAATTGTTCACCGCGCCTCCATAGGCAACCGCCTCGGAGCCTTTACCGGCAGCGGTTTTCAATAGGTTATCTGCCAGGGCAGGCATATAGCCACCATTGCTGAATATTGCAATTGCATTGAGCAGTATCCCTGTTCCAATAATTGGAATGCCGGCTATTTTCCAGTTCAGGAGCGTGAATAACAACAATAGAACATAGGAGATGACATGAAGGAAGATAATTGAAAACCGTGATAAATGTGACATATCAGCTAGTTTTGAAAAGATTGCTATCTGTATTAGGAACGAAAGAACAACAAATATTTGGAACTTAAGCGGTTTTTTAATCAGATGCGATAATTTCCCGCCCCTCAAAAAGCCTATTAAAATAGACAGAACAACGAAAAATACAATAAACATTATTCCTCCTCACAGCCGTAACTCTTCTCCAGTATTTTTATAAAGGCTTCAACCACATCAGGGTCGAACTGCGTGCCCGAACACCTCCTTAATTCCTTCGCTGCACTATTTTTTGTCAGAGCGCTACGGTATGGCCGGTTGGAAGTCATTGCATCAAAGCTGTCCGCAACCGCGAGAATTCTGGCACCTAAAGGTATGGATTTACCCGATAGTCCCCTGGGATACCCTTTTCCATCCATTCTTTCGTGGTGATAGAGAACATATTTTGCGCCTTCCTTGTATGGCTTAAGCGTAGCAAGCAGTCGATACGCAATCTCCGGGTGCTTCTTTATTTCAGAGTATTCCTCTTCGGTTAGTTTTCCTTCTTTCCTTAGTATTCTATCCTCGACACCAATTTTCCCGAGGTCGTGAACCAGCCCTGCAGTCTCTATCTCATTTATCAAACCCTGGGGTAAGCCTAGGGATGCTGAAATCTCTCTAGCATACTGCGCGACTCTCAACGAATGAGCTGCTGTATACTTATCCCTTTCATCTATGATATTTGCCAGTACATTCAGGGTCTCATAGGTTTCCTTGTGCAGATTGTAATACTTTCTAAGCCCGTAATCGGCCATCATCAGGGGGGGTATCATTATTAACACTGTAAAAGGGAACTCGTGGGAATAAATTTTTGAGATAACAATACTTATGGGAACCAATGCGTAAAAGTACCCTGTAGTAAATTTCAGGTCTTCGGGAAGCATGTCCAGGGGCCCTTTGCCCGAAGATAGGGATATTACGGTCGATATAAAAAAGGTATTCAGAAAAATATATATGCTCGATGCCAGTAGAACCGCCGGTAAATCCGCAAGGATATCCAATGAAGCCTCGCCCGGAGAGGATTTTAACCAATAGAAAGCAAGACCGCTGATATAAACCGTAAGCCCATACTGCCCTGCGTTAAACAGAGCCTTATACCATGCCCGCCGATATATTGCTTCAACCACCAATGTAGCAAGAACGGCAATCCAGGTTGATTTATCCGGGCCGATTAGGAAGATAGCTGACAGGTGGGGCACGAAGGAAACAGTGATCTCATTTATCTGGTTCCACCGGGGTATCATTATCGGTTTAAACTCAGCGATAATAATCAATATAATCCAGAACAGCATCTCGAGGATGTCATTTAACTGTATGTGCGGCTTTGTGAGGATGAGAACAGGGATTATACTGAAGCCTATGACAAAAACATATATGTCCCTCATTCTTTTTGCTTTTGTTGTCATGTCTCTACCCCGCTATAATACTTTTATCTATATTTCTTTATAAATTTCTTTATGAATCAACAAATTCCTTCTCTATTCCTATTATGTTCTTTGAAATATACAATTTTTACGCAAAATAACTTCAAAAGAAAATAGCCCAAAGGGCTAAATGAAATAATATGTATACTCGTCTAGTCTGGTCTCCTATCCCCACTTATGCATTGCTACTCCGGAGAGCGCAAGGCACAGCAATGTTGTCAGGTAGAAAAGAACCGGTATAGCCTTTTTCCCCCATTTTGTCATCAGCACTACCTCCTTTGTCTTTAGGATAAAAAAGAGTATTGGGCAAGGTGCCATACAATACTCTTAATGCACTAAACAATTAAGTCTTAGCAATTTGATAGGCAACCCAGCCGTCATAGATATGATAAGCCGTCATAGATATGATACTATTTTTAGACCCGAGGTTTTGCGTCTCCATCTTTCAATGGGTTTGCTATTTTCTATATTTTTCTAGTGTAGCTATATTTTATCATCAAATTTTGTATCTTGCAAGTAGAAATGAACTGCTATCCTGAAATTTTCAATAAGTATTCGGATCAGTTTTCCGTTTCTTTGTTCATAACTCTCTCGGGCATGTAATGGTCAACAAGGTTTTTCAGCATATCCTGATGAAAATGGTCCCTGTTTACCTGTTTTATATCTTTTACAGAAACGTTTCCAATAAATATGACTTCCGTATAGGGTTCACCGTGCTGGTCTTTATAATAATACTCAGATACTAAACGGACCTTTTGAACCTCGGGAAAGGTGTCTGCTATTGTATAAAGGAGAAACAATGCGTTCTCCCAGAGGATTGCCTCGATATTACCCGGCTCGGCAGAGCTATCGCTCATTTTTTTTGCGTCAAAAAATACTTCCATTTTTGAACCCTTAATGGATACCCTGTCTACAATATCAAGTTTCTTAAAATCTTCTAAGCCCCCGCTGAGTAAGTAAGAGTCCTTTATATTTTTGATTTTTTGCCTGGATATACTTGATGCATCAACCGCGGTTTGCGGGAATTCTGAATAGCATGACTTTGAATCAAGCTTTAAGTATTCTTCCTCCCTCACGTAAAACGGCGCACATGAAGAAGCAGCCAGAAAGCAAAACACGACAGCGGTACTTAATGATAATAAGCGGAAAAATTTCAAGGTTAACTCTTCCCCTCCGTTAAGCTAAAACAAAATTATTAAAGGTATCACCTTCAACCGTTCCGGCTAAACATACCCCATGTTCTGCAAAAAGAGAAACTGCATATTGCAGTTCAGCCTTCTCTTCCACCTTCACAAAAAGCATGACTTCTCCCTCAAACGCGTTGTTCCTTTCAACCGGACGGAGGTTTAGCTTTGCCCGTATCCAGCCTGAGGCATACCTATCCGCAAGGTATCCAATAACAGCACCTAGAACAAAACCGGATATTCCTACTAAAATCGGTCCTCCGGGTAAAATAGTACCTCCCCAAATAGTTCCCAACAGCATAAATATAGTTGCACCGCATATAGCTCCGTTAAAGTTGCTCATTCCATCAGCCGTATTATTGCTGTTTCCCGCACCACCGTACTTATTATTAACCCGGTCAAGAAAAATTATTTGATATTTTTTCATGCTGCGCTTCTCCAGGGAGTTCGTTAAGAGTTCCAGATTTACTGACTGCCTACACATTCCGACCAGGTACGCCGGGTAGGCAGGCACATCTCCTGATGTGTCGGAAGATATATTTTTGCTTATTTCGTACCTCTGCTCCTCGATAAACAATCTGTTTATCTCCACAGCTCCGACATAGCTGTCCCAAATGCAGAAGCCGATGATGCTGGGATAGAACAGCAGCCACTGCCAGTCAACCTGCTGCAAAAAGATTTCCTTGCCGGTAAGGGTCTTTACTAACAGGTGGTTGAACTGGGAGTAATAATTAATAATGAAAACCCAGAATATCAGGATAAAGCCTTTAACATACTGGGAGTTATATATCTGGCCCATTCCCCCAAGAACAAACGAGAAGAAAGCTGCGAGGACAGGATTCCTTTGGGCAAGAAAACTGATTCCAATGGGGCAGACTCTTGAACGCGTGAAATATCTTGTTTTTTGAGCTTCCTCCAATTCGCACAGTTGATTTGTCTTTACGGCCAGGGTATATGCGTCATATATGGAGAATACCCATATTGCCGCATAGAATAATCCCCAACGATCATTAAAAACGTGGTTTGCCTTTTCGAAGTTCCCTATGAAAGTATAAAGAATTGCCAGATTGATCCGGGCTTTGATATTTATGAATATCTCACCCGTTATTAATACCAGACCCTTTAGATAACATCCAAGGTAAAGGTGCCCAAATCCGGGGAGGGCTGCAGACCACCATGCGGCGGTCCAAGGCTGGCTTCTATGGATATAGTTTATTCCAAGGGCGTCCATGTGCATCTTTATATACCTGATGTCAGTGTATTCCTTTGTTTTTGGCATGGCTAATATTCTCCTAATAAATCCATTTATATACATTTGTTATTTTTTGTAAATAGCGTGCAAAATATTCAAACATTTATAATCAGCTTACACCTATACCATTCATCAGATAGATTTCACCAGCAGATCTGCTTGGGATATTTTTAAATTGTATGGTAATATAAATAATAAACGTATAATTTTTCAGTAATAGGTTTTTATTCTACGCCGGTGGAGGGAAAATATGAAATTCATCAGAAATGTGTCTACGAATCCGTACTTTAATCTTGCCCTTGAGGAACATCTCCTAAAGACATTTGTTCAAGATGATGAGGAGCAAATACATGACCTGGGAGTGGAACTACGGGGAATCACTTCCGTTTAACTTTAAGAACTCGAAGAGATTTGACGGTGGTAAGGTGGAAGTATTGCTCAATGTCAAGGACGGGATTGTTTCAGGATGCAAAATATTCGGTGATTTCCTTGGGGTTAGGGACATTAGCTACGTTGAACAGCTCATCAAGGGGAAAAAATATACCCAGGCGGACATACAGGACGCGCTGGGGAGTGTAGATATCAAGACGTATTTCGGCAATATAGGGCAGGATGAGTTGGTTTCGTGTTTCTTTGCATAGATAATCAACTTAAACTGCAAAAAGCATCGGACTTATTGTATTATTGAGTTAGAATGACTTGGGGGGTTCGTATGAAAAGAATCTTGCTGATAGGTACGGGGGGTACTATAGCCTGTGAAAAGGGGAACCATGGTCTTGCCCCTTCCCTAACCGCAAAGGGGCTTTTGAGCTATGCCGGTGAGGTCGGTGATATTTGCCATATCGATACCGAACAGATTCTTAATATCGATAGCACAAACATGCAGCCGGAATACTGGCTGCGGATTGTTGAACACATAGAAACCGCCTACAACAGATATGACGGCTTTGTTATTACCCATGGAACAGATACCTTGGCATATACATCCGCAGCCCTATTCTATATGATTCAGAACTCAAGAAAACCCATTGTCATAACAGGTGCTCAAAGGCCAATATCCATTAGCGAAACCGACGCTAAGAGAAACCTGGTTGATGCAATCCGGTTTTCATGCCAGGGAATAGGAGGGGTCTTTGTTGTGTTCGACGGTAAGGTCATTAATGGTTCAAGGGCCGAGAAACTCAGGACCAAAAGCTATAATGCCTTCGAAAGTATTAATTACCCCGTTCTCGCAACAATTGAAGGAGAAAAGGTGTTATACAACCAGCAAGCAGCAGTGATCAGGGGCAGCGGCAGACCAAGGTTTTTTAAATCTCTTTGTACGGATATATTCCTGCTTAAGCTTATTCCCGGAATCGAGCCGGGCATTCTTGACTATCTAAGCACTATGTATGCAGCCATAATTATTGAAAGCTATGGCAGTGGGGGTATACCTATCGAGGGTAAGAGAAATTTTTTGTCAAAGATTGAGGAGCTAACGGCTAAAGGTAAGATAATTGTTATAACTACCCAAGTACTTCTCGAAGGAAGTGATTTGACTCTTTATGAGGTAGGGCAGAAGGCATTGAAAAACCCGGTAATACCTGCCTATGACATGTCGACCGAAGCAATTGTAACAAAGCTCATGTGGGTCTTAGGCCAGACAAAGGATAGAAAAAGGGTGAAAAAAATCTTTCTCACCCCTATTAATGGAGATCTGGTCATTGAGGATGCTAAGAAGTAGTTTCATCCTTTCTTATTCCTGCGCAGAGTTATTTTTATTCTATCATCGTTGTAGTCAATTTCAGCCTCGTCGGTCATCATTCCTATCAGGGTGAGCTCAGTGTCTACATCGCTGTCCCCGGCCAGCTCCCAATAATACTCTTCCATTTCCTCCTGTTTATCATAGTTAAGGTACTTTTGTAGTTTGTCCAGATTTTTCCGGTACTTGTTCAGGTAATTACTCTCCAAGCGTATTCTATAGGAATCCACCTCGTCGGAAATATTTATACTTATATCCGTAGCTCCTATAGAGAACATGTAAGTGACCAGTTCATCAACCATCTTTGCAATTCTTTTTTTATTATGCTTCATCACTCTCATCCTTTCTAAATGCCTGAATAATCGGAACCAGAAAAGCAGCAACGATGCCTGCCGCGAAGCCATTGTTATACAGATTTAAGCCTTCGTGGAGAACTCCTACGTTCAGAACAACTGAGGAATGCAAAAAACCTGCTAGAACACCGAAGTACCACCCGAATTCTCCCGCTATGGGGGCGAGAGCCGTTCCAAACAATGCAGCCAGTTGGATAGAAGGGTCGTTTATACCCCAAATTTTGGTGATAGAACCCAGGAATACCCCGGCAAAGATGGGCAGGATGTTTTTTGGGTGCTTGCCGAAGCCGCCGAATCCAACTATTGTAAATATACCTCCTATCGTAGGGCCGTTCAGATCGCCACCGATAATTACGATATAAATGGTGCCAATCAAGCCGCATATGCCCATATTTACGAGGGAGGGCCCAAAACCTTCCAATAGCACAAAATCAGAAACCAGCCGTCCGGAATATCCCAGTATGTTTTTATAGCTGTGCTTTATATTGCGGTCCATAAAAATGCCCAAAGCTATCATTATGAAGAACAATACCGCCAGGAATATTCCAAGCAGAGCGTTATTTCCGGTAGTCCATATCACCCTCGAATTGGGCAACAAACCGTAGGACTTGAAAACCGACACGTATATAGTACCTATAAGCCCGCCTGTAAAACCTATGTTGTAAAGGTTAAACCCCTGATGGACCCTTAACAGGTACGTAGACAGCGGAGGCAGGAGGAAACCGATGCTCATACCGGTAAAAAGGCCCAGAGGTAATCTTGTATGCATGGGCAAAGATGTGTTCAGTATGATTTCCGTAACTATTGGAGCTAATGTTGTACCGAAAAGCGCAATATAAATATACTTGGAGAATTTGTCCTTATGGAACCTTGCGTATAAATAAACTCCCAAAACGATAAACCATACGTTGAAAAGGTTTTTCCCGAATAAGGCAAAACCTGCAACGATAAAGAGTGAGGCAAAAGCTGGTCCGTTAAAATTTATTTCCAGCTTATGCAGCAGCATAGTGAATATCAAAGTAAGAAGACCCGAGTTTACGAAGGCAGCTCCTATTCCTCCTATCCCAATATAGTCACTGATAAGAATGTCTGACTCAACCAGTATTCGGACAATCCCGTGCAGTATTTCTTCCGGAGTGTCAACAATAAAACCAAAGGCTATTAATGAAATGGAGAACACAGCCATAAATATGAACTTACTATCCCTTCGTCCCATGAAAACAGCAAGCCCCCTCTCCTATGATTTCTATGTGCCTTGCCAGCCATATACAGCTTAGTCGGAAGTGAATATTCATGCTTAGCGCATATTGCTGAACGAGTGAAATGGGTTTTCTACCGACTGCGAAATGGGTCAAGATGATATGTGAAGTGCATCCTATGTATCAGATTATAAGAAAATTAGTTGAAAGTGTCAAGGCAGTGGATGTTTTAGCCTATTTTTGGTTTTAAACTGCTTCTAAGCCCAATATATTTATATAGGATGAGGAGGGAGTTCTGTTATATGAAAAAAAAGGTACTGATATATATACTGGCGGTTGTTATCATAGGTTCTGCTGTTATATGCGCGATGAACGAATGCAGCGTTCTGCTGAAGGTTAAAGCGCTGGAAAAGGAGCTGGAACATTACCAGGTGTGGGAAAAACAGTACATGATGGATAATCCGGATTACGAGAACGTGAGGATATTAATTGATGTGGATGAGAAAACACTTTATCTTATGGATGGCAATAAGCTTATAAAGAAATACACCGTTGCTACTGGGAAGCCCTCCACCCCTACACCTCTAGGGAGATGGAAGATAATAAGCAAGGCAAGGTGGGGGGGAGGTTTTGGCAGCCGTTGGATGCAGATAGACGTGCCATGGGGTAAATACGGCATACATGGGACCAATCAACCCTCATCCATAGGATACAGCGCTTCCCACGGCTGCATTCGGATGCTGAATAAGGATGTGGAAGACCTTTATACATATGTTAAGTACGGTACTCCGGTAGTTATCTATGGAGGTTTATTCGGCCCCTTTGGGAACGGCGCCCGCAATTTAAAACCGGGGGACAAGGGCATAGATGTGGTGGAGGTACAGCGGAGGCTGAAAATGCTTGGATATTATAACGGATATATTGACGGCGTGTATGGGCCCAGCATGGAAAGGGCCGTAAACAGTTTCCAAAAGGACAAGGGTCTGCCTGTAAACAGGGTTATCTATTATGAAACCTACAGGGCAATGGGAATCCTAATGGTTGATTAAAAAGGCCGGCTCACTGTGAGCCGGCCTTTTTAATCGGGGACATTCCTCGTTTCTAGTTCGCAGATCGCAGATTATAGATCGCAGGTGCTAGATCTTAGATCTTAGATCGCAGTTCACAGATCACAGGTAACAGGTGCTAGGCACTGACCACTGGCCACTGATAACTAAATATCATCCCTTTTCAGAGGTTCCATAGTATATATATGTCCCATAAGGGTTTCGACCTTTTTACCATCCACCAGGAATTGTACTGCCTTTATATTATCCAGTTCTGTCAGGGTCATTACGATCGAGTTTATCAATAACATTTCTTCCAGCGAGCCGCCATTCATACCTGAACCCGAAAAGTTGACGTAGGCTATGTTATCGGCAACCTCAACGCCTATGAGCTGTATTCTGGAAGGTATAACGCCTGCCGCTTTCTTGTTCTGAGGACCTTTCATAAGCTCCTGCACCGCAACTTCAGCCAACCCTTTATCCGTTACGGTTACATCCCTTTCCTCTACAAGGAGTTTGTCCAAACTTTCATTTCCTGTCTGTACATATTCCTGGTTCGCATAATAAAGGTTGAGCTTAACCGTTTCCCCCTGGGGCTCAGGGTTCACTATCGTATCTCCACCGTTATTCTGCTGTCCCTGGTCAATATTTTTGATAGGTGACTTACACCCCGCAAGGGTTAAGACTAGAACCATCACTATTGTGGCTATTATTATAATTTTTTTCATGTAAATCACTCCCTTTGATTGTTTTCTACTACTATTCTAGGATTGATTTGTAAAGAAAGTATTAAGATGCTCTAAAGTTTCTATTAAAGCGGTATCGTAATAGTTATGGCTGTACCGGAGCCCCTTGTGCTCTCGGCGTTTATATCCCATCTGTGAAGCTCGATGATTCTTTTTACGATTGCCAGCCCGATACCGTATCCTTCGACTTCCTTGCTTCTGGAACGCTCGCTTCGGTAGAAACCCTCAAAAATGTTCGGCAGGTCATCCTCAGGAATACCGATGCCGTTATCCTGTATTCTAAATAGCAATTTGTCGTTAGCCACGGAGGCGCTTAGTGTGATTAAGCTTATATCCTTGTTCTTATCCCTGTATTTTATGGAATTGTCGATCAGGTTTACCAGCATTTCCTGTACCAGGTCTTTGTCACATTCTATTATCATATCTTCGGTAATTCTGTTTTCTATCACAACCCGGTGGGACTGGGCCAGGGGTTTCATTACCCTGACGGTTTCTTCTACAATTTTCAGGAATTCCTGGGGCTTGCTCCTGAGCATCTCTTCTTCCAGCCGGGTAAAGGTGAGAAGCCTGGTAATAATGGAAGAAAGCCTGTCCACCTCTCCGATAACATCTCCGAGAAATTCCCTATGGTCGCTGGGACATTCGTCCCTGAGCAGCAGGGATTCTACCAGGGCTTTGATTGATGCCAGAGGGGTCTTTAGTTCGTGGGACACATCGCCGATAAACCTTCTCCTGTTTGTTTCCAATCTATGAAGGTCGGTACTCAGAAAATTGATGGTTTCTGCAAGCTGGCCAATCTCATCCTTTCGTTTTATCCTGATTGTTTCTCCCAGATGTCCCCTTGAAAGACGGCGGGAAAACCTTATCAGCTTATTTAACGGGCTCGAAAGCCGGTAACCTGCAAACATGCTGACCAATACCCCGGATATTCCGGCAAGAGCGGAAATCAGTATCACCTTCAACCGGAGAACCCGGTATGAAGAGTACAGGTCTTCGATATTTGCCGATATCAGTACCGCACCGTGGATGCTGAGGTTTTCCTTGGTTCCTGACATAACAGGGACTGCAAGCTGCATTATCCTGCCGCTGGTGTTGTAAATTGCCCAGGATTCCCTTCCCTGAAGGGCATCCCGGATTTGTTGATTGGTGATCATGCGGCCGTCATAACGGTGCTTGCTATCGGATATTACTTCGGTATTGCTTCCGATCAGGAGAAACCTTGCTGATGTACTCCTGGTGTACTGCTCCAGAGTATTTGAAATATATAGTATATCGGACATGTCCGCCAGGACAGCGTTGGAGATCATACTTCCGTATGTGAAGTATGTTATTTTTCTTTCCTCGAGTCGGGATTTGAAATAGCTGTCAAGGATTAGAAAATCCACCACGGCAACGGTTAGGATTATAATCAATGAATAAACAACTATAAGTCTTGTCCTGAGACTAGCGAACATGATTATTCATCCCTTCGGAAGTAATAGCCGCTTCCCCACTTGGTTTTTATAAAACTAGGGTTGGAGGGATCATCCTCGATTTTTTCCCTGATGTTGCGGATGTGCACATCGATAGTCCTGGTATCAAAGCCCTCTTCCCCCCAAATAGTTTCAAACAGTTTTTCCCTGGTGAAAATCCTTCCGGGGTTGCTCATAAGAACTTCCAACAGTTTAAATTCCTTGGCTGTTAATTCAACTTCCCTGTTATCAACCATAACCTTCTGCAGGTTCTTCTCCAGTACAATTGGCCCCGCTGCAATCATGTCCTGAACGGTTTCGTTTTTCTGGATCCTCCTGTGTATTGCCTTGATTCTTGCTACAAGCTCCATAGTGTTAAAGGGTTTAGTCATATAATCGTCTGCTCCGGTTTCAAGACCTGAAATCTTATCCAGGTCGTCATCCCTTGCAGTCAGCATTATTATAGGAACATCCGATTTTTCTCTGAACATCCTGCACAGCGACATTCCGTCTATCTGGGGCAGCATAAGGTCCAGTATAATGAAATCATAACGGGATGTATTGAACTTTTCCAGGGCTTCGCCCCCGCTGTACGCAGTTTCCACAGTATACCCATAGAACTCCAGGCTGTTTTTCAACCCCTTTACAAGTACCTTTTCATCATCCACTAGCAGTATTTTCACAGGAACACCTCCTTTGTTGGCAGATTACAGATCACAGGTTCTAGGTGCTAGCACTAATCACTAGTCACTGACCACTGATCACTGGCCACTATCTAAGAATATTCTATCATAGGACCGGTGAAAATATAAAATGTGACAACAGGCCGCTCCTGTTGTCACATTATAAACCAATCGATATAATATACCTGCTAATGTCCACTTCTTACCCGCAGGTGGTTTCTTACCTTCCTAATTCCTTCAACCTCAGAAACCGTATGCTCAGCAAGTGCGTATTCTTCATTGCTTCTTACCCAACCTGAGAGGGTTACTTCGCCGTTATACGTATCCGTATTTATGTCCGGAAGACTCAGCACAGTAGTGCTCAAAGCGTGAGCTACCCTGCTGTTTATGGTTGCATCGTCGAAAAGTCCTTCGTTTTCAAGGCGGATATTGCTTACAACATTCTTGACACCCCTTGTCCCTGAAGCAAGCTGGATCGCCTGCTTTTCAAGGGCATAGTTCGATACTGTTCCTATAAGCACAGCACTTCCATCGTTAACATCCACGTTTATCCGAGCAAGGTTATTATCACCGGAATGCAGCTTCATTTCAATTTCTTTTTGGATGTGCTTATCGTTGATACTGCCTTCAGTGCAAATCGTTATTGCGTTTTCCACTTTCATAACTCCGGGCACCTGACGTGCGATGTTCTCCGCTTCAATTCTTTCGGCCAGGACATCCACAAAGCCCTGGAGATGTGCAATCCCGTCCCTTACGCATACATTTACGTCCATAGAACTTGCCCCCATCCTTTCCTCAAGCTGGTCTTTTATCCTGTCGGCTGCGAGGTCATCCCTAGATGGTCTCATGTATGTACTCACCATCCTTTCAGAAATTTTAGTATAATAAAGGTTTATTTAAAAATAGTATGCTTGTTTTTTTAACTAAAATATTCTCTTTGTTGTATAATTAAAGAAGGAAAAATGTTGGACATGGTAGAAAAATATATTATGCAAAATTTTTCACAGGTATGAGGTGCCGGAAATGTTCATGCAGATCAAAGATATAGTAATGAGTATAACTATATGGGATTTAATAGATATGGCGGTTATAGCCTATGTGTTCTATAAGCTGTTTATGCTTATAAGGGAAACAAGGGCCGAGCAGCTTATTAAAGGTATCCTGGTGCTTGTCATTGCCACCTGGGCCAGCGGCTTTTTCAAACTTTATACGGTGAACTGGCTGTTGAGAAATACTATGACCGTAGGTGTCATAGCACTTTTAATAGTATTTCAGCCGGAACTGCGAAGGGCCTTGGAGTTTCTTGGACGCGGAGGGATAATAGGGAAACCCCTGAATGAAATACTCGACCAGGAAGCCAAGGAGCTAATCGACGAAATAACTACCGCTGTACAAATACTTGCAAAGAATAAGGTCGGAGCCCTGATAGTGTTGGAACAGGAAACGGGTATAGGAGAGTTTATTGAGACGGGAACCGTCATTGATGGAAAAGTCACATCCCAGCTCCTTACTACGATTTTTACTCCCAATACTTCACTGCACGACGGAGCGGTAATAATAAGGGATAAGAAGCTGGCATCGGCAGGATGCCTGCTGCCTTTGACGGAGAATCCGAATCTGAGCAAGGAGCTTGGCACCAGGCATAGGGCAGGGCTGGGAATATCCGAGGCTTCAGATGCCATCGCCATCATTGTATCGGAAGAAACAGGTGTGCTGTCAATGGCGAGGGCAGGAAGGCTCTCAAGATACCTGGATGTAAAAACCCTTAAGGAGATTCTTATTAACCAGTATAAACCCCAGGAACACAAGTACCGGGGGATTCTGAAATGGAGGGTTAAGAATGGCCAGGATAACCGACAAGGAGATTAATATAAGAATAATATCGGTCATATTTGCCGTGGTATTGTGGCTATATGTAGCCAGCGAGCAAAATCCTATGGAATATAAAAATATAAAGGAGGTTTCTGTCCAGCTTATAAACCTTGAATCAGTGGCAAAGTCAGGATTGGTGATAAAGGATGAGCAGGTTTATAAGGTGGATGTTACCTTGCAGGGAAAGAGGAGTATACTTTCGGAAGTGAAGGCGACCGATATAAGAGTTGAAGCGGACCTCCGGGGATTCAACCAGAAGGGAGTTAACAGCATACCGGTTGAGGTGAAGGGTGTGCCTACTAACGTTGAGCTGGTTGACTTCACGCCAAAGAACATCAAGGTTTCCCTTGAGCCCATAATCAGCGTTCAGGTACCTGTGGGGGTAAATACGACAGGCAGACCGAAGGATGGGTATACTTCCCTGCAGCCCGTGGTTACCCCCGGAGAAGTGCTGGTAAAAGGTCCGGAAAGCCTGGTGGGCAACATCAAGGTGCAGACAGCGGCTCTGAAGCTCGACGGGACATCGGGAGATGTTAAGGAAGTACTGCCGGTAAAGGTTGTGGACCAGGATGGAAACGAGATAACGGGAGTAGAGATAAGCCCGAACATTGTTGAAGTTGATGTCCCCGTGAGAAGGACCAAGGAAGTGAAGGTGGACGTTGTAATCCAGGGTGAGCCGGCACAGGGATATGAAATAGTAAATATCTTGCAGGGCAGGCAAACGGTAGTAGCATATGGAGACCAGAATTTGATTGACAGTATCGATAGGATTGTCACAAAACCCGTTAACATTGCCGGCATAGAGCAGGATAGCAGTTATCAGGCCGACCTGATTATACCGGAAGGGGTATCGCTTATCGGTAATATTAGCAGGATAGATGTGAATGTGCGCATAGAAAAAATTATAGCCAAGAAGCTCATCATAGAAAGGATCACCCCGGTCAATATGGGTAAGGGCTTGAGAATCGGTGATAATACCGAGCTGCCCCGCGTACAGATGACTCTGGAGGGAAGGGAGAGCATAATCAACAGGCTTACAGCAAATGATATTAATATATATGTTGACCTTAAGGACCTGGGAAGAGGCAGCCATAATGTACCGCTCCAGGCAGACCTCCCGGATGGGGTATCGAAAAAAGCCCTGGAGCCGGATAAAGTGGAAATCGAACTGGTTCCGGCAAACGGGAGTGAATAGAATGGCAATAAGGATAAATGAGATGAGGCTGGATATAGATCAGCCCATTTCAGATTTAAGGAAAGAAGTGAGCAAGCGGCTTAAAATAGAACATGACCGCATTAAGGGCATAGAAATCATCAAGGAATCCGTCGATGCCCGCAGAAAGAATAAGATCGATATGATTTACTCTGTCGACGTAGAGCTGTTTTGCGATGAAGCAGAGGTTATTCTTAGAGTCAGGGATGATAAGGTTAATATAGCTGAACACCCGGAAGAAGAGGAGGATATTGAAACCGGCGGCGTACCGCTGGAATATCCTCCGGTCGTTATTGGTACAGGCCCCTGCGGGCTTTTTTGCGGGCTGCTTCTTGCAAAATACGGTTACCGGCCAACCCTTCTTGAGAGGGGAAGGGGAGTGGAAAAAAGGTCGCAGGACGTAAAAAGCTTTTGGGATACCGGTATTCTGGATGAGCAGTCGAACGTACAATTTGGGGAGGGTGGAGCGGGAACCTTCTCGGACGGAAAGCTTACCACCAGGATAAAGGATAAAAGATGCCGGTGGATTCTCCGCCGTATGGTGGAAAACGGGGCTCCGGGCGAAATTGTATATTCCGCCAAACCCCATATAGGTACGGACAGGCTTAAGATAATGATAAAAAATTTAAGAGAGAACATAATTAGCCTGGGAGGACAGGTCAGGTTCGAAAGCCAGGTAACCGACATCATTACGGAAGAAGGACGGCTTAAGGGTATAGTAATCAATGGAAACGAGGTTATCCCGTGCAGTACTGCGGTGCTGGCTGTGGGGCACAGCGCCAGGGATACCTTTTATATGCTCGAAAAAAAAGGCCTTAGAATTATCCCCAAACCCTTTTCCATCGGTGTTCGGATAGAGCACTTGCAGGAATGGGTTGACAGGGTACAGTATGGCAGATTTGCCGGACATCCCAGGCTTGGGGCCGCCGATTACCAGCTGGTATATAAGGATGCCGGGACAGGCAGAACGGTTTACTCGTTTTGCATGTGCCCGGGAGGTTCGGTGGTGTCAGCATCGTCGGAAGGGAGAAGACTTGTAACCAACGGAATGAGCGAGTATTTGAGGGATAAAAATAACGCCAACAGCGCCCTTGTTGTTTCGGTGCATCCTGAGGATTTTCCTTCAAATCAACCCTTAGGTGGAGTTGAATTCCAAAGGCTGTGGGAGCAAAAGGCTTATAACCTTGGAGGGGGAGGCTACACTGCCCCTGTCCAAAGAGTAGAAGATTTCCTGAACAATAGAAAGAGCTGCGGGGTAGGCGGCGTAATCCCGTCATACAGGCCCGGGTACAAGCCCGAAGACCTGAAAAAATGTCTTCCCGGATATGTGGTGGAAGGGCTGAAAAGGGGCCTCATATATTTTGACAGCAAGCTCAAGGGATTTGCGGCAGAAGATGCTGTGTTGACTGGAGTGGAGACCAGAACTTCATCGCCTGTGAGGATTGTCAGGACAGAGACTATGGAATCGGAAACCGTGCAGGGGGTTTACCCTGCCGGCGAAGGGGCAGGCTATGCCGGGGGAATTATGAGCGCCGCGGTTGATGGCCTGAAGGTGGCGGAGGCTATAGCGAGGAAGTATAGACCTTTTACGTAGTTGCGAATGAAAGGGGGTTGGATACATGCTGGACAAGGAATTGGAGGTCATACTGAATTCTACCCATGATGCGATGATTGCCGTGGATAGATATGGCATAGTGACTCTTTACAATCGAGCTGCCGAGAAACTAACCGGCATTAAGGCAGAATACGCTCTCGGGAAGTACATCCTTGAAGTGATAGACAATTCCAGGCTGCCCTATGTTCTCGAAACAGGCAATGCTGAGCTGAACAGGGAACAGCCCTTGGGGGATATCCGGATAATAACGAACAGGATGCCGGTAAAGGATGAAAGCGGAAACATTATCGGGGCTGTTGCGGTCTTTCGCGATATCAGCGATATACTGGAACTTGCCGCACAGATAACCAACCTAAAGGAAATTCAGGTAATGCTTGAGGCAATATTCAACTCTACCCAGGATGCAATTTCCGTAGTGGACCAGAATGGGATAGGAGTAATGGTGAACCCGGCCTACACCAGGATCACCGGCCTGTCGGGCAGGGATGTAATAGGAAAGCCCGCCACAGTGGATATTGCCGAGGGGGAAAGCATTCACATGAAGGTACTTGAGACAAGGAAGCCGGTGCGCAACGCCAGGATAAAGGTGGGTCCAACGAAAAGAGAGGTAATAGTTGACGCAGCGCCTATAATAGTTGATGGTGAACTGAGGGGCAGCGTGGGAGTCATACACGATATATCCGAGATAAAGAAGCTTACCGAAGAATTAAACCAGGCCAAGCAGATTATAAGAAAGCTGGAAGCAAAGTATACCTTTGATGATATTGTGAGTACCGGCAGTATAATGCGTGACGTTATTGAACGGGCGAAAAAGGCCGCCCAGACGCCTGCTACGGTGCTCCTGCAGGGTGAAAGCGGCACCGGGAAGGAACTGTTTGCCCATGCCATACACAACGCAAGCAGCAGGAAGTTTAACCAGTTCGTCCGGGTGAACTGCGCCGCCATTTCCCAGTCTCTGCTTGAGTCCGAGCTTTTTGGCTACGAAGAGGGAGCATTTACCGGAGCAAAAAAGGGAGGCAAAAAGGGGCTGTTTGAAGTGGCCAGCGGCGGTACGATTTTTTTGGACGAGATAGGCGAGATTAATCTGGGTACCCAGGCAAAACTCCTCCGGGTTCTGCAGGAGAAGGAAATAGTCAGGGTTGGAGGGACAAACTCCATACCGGTGGATGTGCGCATTATTGCTGCAACGAATATAGACCTTGAAAAGGCTATGCTGGAAGGAAAGTTCAGGGAGGACCTTTACTATAGATTGAATGTCATACCTATAAGAATTCCATCTCTCAGGGAAAGAAAGGATGACATATACTACCTGGCCATGCATATTGTTAAAAGGTTTAACCAGGATTATGGGAGGAGCGTACAGGATATCTCCCCCATAGCCCGCAGGAGGCTGGTTGAGTATGACTGGCCCGGGAATATCAGGGAACTTGAAAATTTCATCGGCCGTGCCATTATCAATATGAAGTTCAACGAAACAGTTATTGAAGAAAAGCACTTACCCCAGATTATAGGCAGGAAAAGCGATAGGCTTAGTCAAAGGGAAGACGCTCCGCTGAACGAAGCCGGACGATCCGGCCAGACCCTTGAAGAAGTTTTGAACGAAGCGGAAAAACAGTATATCCGGAAGGTACTGCTTGACGAAAAGCAAAACAAGACAGCAGCCGCCAGGAAACTGGGCATATCAATAAGAAACCTGTATTATAAAATCAACAAATACAATATATATGCATGATCATGCAATATTCTGCACAGTTGTAACCGATAGTGCAGAATATTGCATGCAATATTCTGCACTATCGTGGGGACAGACCAAAAGCAATAAAACTGGGCTGCGGATACCACTAATCCGCAGCCTGATTTTTTGCAAAAATTAAAATAATAGAAAAAGTTGTTTATGCGGATAATATTTTAAGAAATATCTAGCATTTGTCTGTTTGGTATGCATTTTGCATATTTATACTTCCGGTAGAAGTGTGAAAATGTTTTAATAAAAAAAATATTTAAGGAGGGAGACGATGAGCGCTGGCGGTTACGTATTGACAATCAATCCCGGCTCCACTTCAACCAAGGTCGCACTGTTTGAAGGGAACCGGAACATAATGCAAAAAAATCTTTCTCATTCTACAGAAGAATTGGATAAATTAGGCAAGATAGCGGACCAGTACGAATATAGGTTAAAGACTATCCTTGACTGGTTGAAGGAAGAGGGAATCGAGCTTAATTCACTAAAGGCGGTGGCCGGAAGGGGAGGGCTGTTGAAACCCATACCGGGAGGTACCTATGTGGTTAGCCAGCCAATGATTGATGACCTGACAGCCGCTGCAAGGGGAGAGCATGCTTCCAACCTGGGGGCGCCGTTGGCAAAGGGTATTGCAGATATGGTTGGCATACCGTCCTATATCGTGGATCCTGTTGCAGTGGATGAATTCGAAGACATAGCCAGGATTTCGGGTTTGCCTGAGCTTGAGAGAAGGTCCCTTTCCCATGCACTTAATATAAAAGCCGTTGCCCATAGGGTGGCCAAGGAAGAAGGAAAAGCGCTTAAAGACTTGAACCTGATAATGGTGCACCTTGGAGGCGGCATATCTGTGGCCCCCATGAAGGATGGGCGGATTATCGATGTCAACTGTGCAAATGACTATGGTCCGTTTTCACCGGAACGGGCAGGCGGTGTGCCTACGGGTGCGCTTGTAAAGCTGGCGTTTTCCGGAAAGTATACATACGAAGAGATGAAGAAAAAGCTGATAGGAAATGCAGGGCTGGTAGGCTATCTTGGCACCAATGACGCCAGGGAAGTGGAAAAAATGATCGATCAGGGCGATGAAAAGGCGGATCTGGTTTTCCGTGCAATGGCTTACCAGATAGCCAAGGAGATAGGCGGTATGGCAACAGTCCTTATGGGCAAAGTTGATTATGTAGTTTTAACCGGCGGGCTGTCCAATTCAAAACGTCTGGTATCGATGGTTGAAAAAATGATTGGATTCATAGCCCCTGTGAAGGTCCATCCCGGAGAAGACGAAATGCAGGCTCTTTGCGAAGGAGCAATGAGGGCACTGACGGGAGAGGCAGAAGCAAAGGTATATGAGAACGAGGTGAGACAAGGATGATTAAAAATTTTGATGATATAATCAGGTTTGCAGCGGAAAGAGGACCCAAGACGCTGGTTGTTGCCGTTGCCCAGGATTCTGAGGTCCTTGCTGCCGTAAAGGCTGCCAGCGACCTGGGCATTGCCAGGGCAGTGCTGGTGGGAGATGGCGATGAAATAAGGAGGATTGCAGGCGAGGAAAACATAGATATATCAGATTATGAGATAATAGACGAAAAGGATAAGGCAGCTGCCTGCGCCAGGGCTGCAGAGCTTGTGGGTTCCGGAAAGGCAGATATGCTGGTCAAGGGACTTGTTGATACTTCTATTGTGCTCAAGGCGGTACTGGATGAAAGGACAGGATTAAGAACGGGAAATGTTTTAAGCCATGTGGCGGTATCCGAGGTAAAAGGCTATGACAGGCTGTTTGTTATCAGCGACGCAGGGATGAATATAGCGCCTGACCTGCAGCAGAAAGCCCAGATAATTGAGAACGCTGTCCAGGTGGCAAAGGCGCTGGATGTTGACCAACCAAAAGTGGGGATCGTTTGTGCGGTAGAAAAGGTGAACCCCAAGATGCCCGCTACCCTTGATGCCCAGGAACTCGTGAGAATGAACGAGGAGGGAAAAATCAAGGACTGCATAGTCGGTGGTCCCTTCGCCCTGGATAATGCTGTATCGGTGGAAGCTGCAGAACACAAGGGCATTAAACATCCGGTAGCAGGAAGAGCAGATGTACTCATCGTTCCGGACATAGAGGCCGGAAATATTCTCTATAAAGCATTGACCTTCTTTGCCAGGGCAAGGAGTTCGGGAATAGTGGTTGGAGCCAAGGTTCCCGTCGTTGTAACCTCCAGGGCAGATAGCCATGAGGCCAAGCTGAATTCCATAGCCCTTGGTGTATTGATAGTGAGTAAATAGAAGAGGGGTGAAAAAATGAGCGAAGTTTATAGGCTTCTGATAATAAATCCCGGATCTACGTCAACTAAAATCGCGATTTATGATAACGAAAAACCCGTGTTCGAAGAGGTATTGAGGCATTCGGCGGAGGAACTGGCGCCATATCCGACCATATACAGCCAGTACCAGTTCAGGAAGGATGTTATACTGGATACCCTTAGCGGCAAGGATATCAACCTCACCAAGCTCAGTGCTGTTGTTGGCAGGGGAGGACTGCTTCACCCTATTCCAAGCGGTACGTATGAGGTAAACGACAAGATGATAGAGGACCTGAGGATGGGCCTGCTGGGTCAGCACGCTTCAAACCTTGGCGGCATACTTGCCAGGGAGATAGCCTCCCAGTTGAATATTCCCTCATTTATCGTTGACCCTGTTGTGGTTGATGAGATGGACGATGTAGCAAGGCTTTCCGGGATACCTGAAATTGACAGGATAAGCATATTCCATGCCCTGAACCAGAAGGCCGTAGCGCGGAGGGCTGCCCGGGATTTGGGCAAAGCTTATGAAGATGTGAACCTGATTGTAACCCATCTAGGAGGCGGCATATCGGTAGGGGCTCACCGCAGGGGTATGGTTGTGGATGTGAACAATGCCCTGGACGGTGAGGGGCCATTCTCCCCCGAAAGGGCAGGCGGATTGCCCGCAGATGGACTTGTAAAGATGTGCTATTCCGGGAAGTATTCTATGGATGAGGTTAAAAAGAAGCTGGTGGGCAAAGGCGGCCTGGTCGCTTACCTGAAGACAAACGACGCCCGGGAAGTAGAAAAGATGATTGAAGAAGGAAATAAAGAGGCGGAGCTGGTATACAGGGCTATGGCTTATCAGATAGCGAAGGAAATCGGCAACTGCGCTGCGGTTCTATGCGGGGATGTTGATGCGGTGGTTCTTACCGGCGGAATTGCATACAGTAAGATGCTGACCGGTTGGATTAAAGAAAGGGTCGAGTTTATTTCCCAGGTAATGATTTATCCCGGTGAGGATGAGATGTCAGCTCTTGCAGAGGGAGGTCTCAGGGTACTGAGGGGAGAGGAAAGGGCCAAAGAATACAAATAAAGGATTGATGCTCTATGCAGGAGGACAAAAGAATACGGATTATAACCGGGCATTATGGCAGCGGCAAGACCGAGTTTGCGGTTAACTATACCATTAAACTTTCTGAGGAAGGGAAAAAGGTAGCAATTGCAGATATGGACATTGTAAACCCTTACTTTCGCTCCAGGGAGAAAAAGGCGTATATGGAGAAGCTGGGCATAAGGGTGGTAGCACCCCTTGAGGGAGCTGCCAATGCCGATATACCGGCGCTGCCTGCAGAAATCTATGCCCTGATGCAGGACAGCAGTTATGATGTGGTGCTCGATGTGGGAGGAGACGCGGTAGGGGCAAAGGCGTTGGGCCGGTATTTTGATTATCTGAGCAGAGGCGGCTATGACATGCTGATAGTGGTCAACGCTAACAGACCCAATACCGGCAGCCCGGAATCGGTGGTCAGATATATAGAAGAAATTGAAAGGGCGGCCCGTATCCCGGCCACAGGGTTGATTAACAATACCCATATGCTCAGGGAGACAACTCTGGATGATGTGCTTAGGGGACAGGAGGTTGTTGAAGAGGTTTCCCGGGTAAAGAATTTACCGGTGAAATATATAAGCGCCGTAGAAAGCGTAGCGGCGCAGATTCCCAAAGGCCTGCAGGGTGAAGTATTCCCTATAAAAATGTATATGCGACCGGAATGGTTGTAATCTAACCGACAAAAGGAGGGTTGTAAATGGCAAAGGTAAAAGGCAAGGTTACTTTTAAAGAGGAGCTGTGCAAAGGCTGTGAGCTGTGTACTACCGTGTGTCCTGTAAATATCGTGAAGATGGCTGAGGACAGGATTAATGTAAAAGGTTATCATCCCGCAACCGTCTACGAGATGGAGAAATGTATAGCCTGTGGGAACTGCGCTACAATTTGTCCTGACACCGTTATAGAGGTTGAGAGAGAAAAAGAGGACAAGTAGTGGGTGAAATTGGAGGAAAGATAAATTTTAAGGAGGGAAATTATTATGGCGAAGGTTCTAATGAAGGGAAATGAAGCAATCGGCGCAGCTGCTATCAAAGCCGGGTGCAGATTTTTCTTCGGATATCCGATTACGCCTCAGAATGAGCTGCCCGAGTATATGTCAAGGGAACTGCCTAAGGTAGGCGGCACCTTTTTACAGGCAGAGAGTGAAGTAGCGGCAATAAATATGGTCTATGGCGCGGCCGGAGCAGGGGCAAGGGTAATGACCTCATCCTCAAGCCCGGGAATAAGCCTTAAGGCAGAGGGAATATCCTATATAGCAGGGGCTGAATTGCCCTGCTTGATAGTTAATATAGTAAGGGGAGGTCCGGGGCTTGGAGGAATACAGCCGGCACAGTCCGATTATTTCCTGGCAACCAAGGCTGCAGGCCACGGTGATTTCCGGCTTGTTGTCCTGGCTCCGGCTTCCATCCAGGAGATGACCGACCTTGTCATGGAAAGTTTTGATATCGCTGACCAGTACAGAAACCCGGTTATGGTAATCGGGGACGGTATGCTGGGACAGATGATGGAGCCCGTGGAACTCAGGGAACCCAAGAAAAGAGACCTGCCGGCCAAGGACTGGGCAACTACCGGTACTGCCGGAAGGAACTACAGGAATGTAATCAACTCCTTGGCACTGGACCCCGCCGAGCTTGAGAAGCATAACCTTAAGCTGCAGGCAAAATACAGGGAGATTGAGAAGAACGAGGTCAAATATGAAGTATATAACTGCGATAACCCCGATATAATAGCCGTAGCCTACGGTACAACTTCAAGGATAGTCAAGAACGTTATCGGTAAATGCAAGGAAGAGGGAATCAACGTTGGGCTTATAAGGCCTATAAGCCTGTGGCCGTTCCCCTACGATGTGATCAATGAGTATGCAGACAGGACGAAGGCGTTCCTATCGGTTGAAATGAGCACCGGGCAGATGATAGATGACATTAAGATAGGGGCTAACGGTAAGAAGCCTGTTTACTTCTATGGAAGAACCGGTGGCATGGTACCGGAGCCGGACGGCATCATGGCTGAGATTAAAAAAATATTGGGGGGTGCGAAATAATGGCTGAGCAAGTATTCAAAAGAACCAAGGGTCTTACAGAAAGGCCTTTCCACTACTGTCCCGGATGCACCCACGGGATTATTCACAGGCTGGTAGCCGAGGTTCTGGAAGAACTGGGTGTGCTGGAAAAATCAGTAGGGGTTGCTCCTGTTGGATGTTCAGTACTGGCTTATGACTATTTTAACTGTGATATGCACGAGGCTTCCCACGGTAGGGCTCCCGCAGTTGCTACCGGGATTAAGAGAGTGCTTCCCGACAGAGTAGTGTTTACCTATCAAGGTGACGGAGACCTCGCATCAATAGGTACCGCGGAAATAGTCCATGCGGCGATGAGAGGAGAAAAATTCACTACCATATTTGTGAATAATGCAATTTACGGTATGACCGGGGGACAGATGGCACCTACAACTTTAGTCGGCCAAAAGGCGACTACGGCTCCCTACGGCAGGCAGAAGGACCATGCCGGTAATCCCATAAGGATGTCGGAAATGCTCTCAACCCTTGATGGAGCTGCGTTTATTGAGAGGGTATCTGTGAATAGCCCGGCAAATATCAGGAAAGCCAAAAAAGCCATAAAGAAAGCCTTTGAAGTTCAGCTTGAAGGTAAAGGATTTTCAATGGTCGAAGTGCTGTCAACCTGTCCTACAAACTGGGGTATGACGCCGAAGGAAGCGATCAAGTGGCTTGAAGATAATATGATACCGTATTATCCCTTAGGGAATTTTAAATCTCCCGAGGAGGTGAAGTAATCATGCTTAATGAGCAAATCATTATGGCAGGTTTTGGCGGTCAGGGTGTCATGTCGATGGGACAACTTCTAGCCTATGCCGGAATGCTCGAAGGGAAGGATGTGTCGTGGCTGCCGTCCTATGGACCGGAGATGAGGGGCGGAACGGCAAACTGCAGCGTGATAGTCTCCGACACTCCCGTTGGCTCGCCTATAGTTACTGAAGCAACTGCGGTTATAGCCATGAACAGGCCTTCACTGGACAAATTCGAACCGGTATTGAAAACAGATGGTCTACTTCTGATAAACAGTTCATTGATAGACAGGAAAGCGAACAGAAACGATGTAAAGGTGCTGGAGATACCGGCCAACGAAATAGCCAATGAACTCGGGTCGGGTAAGGTTGCCAACATGGTAGTGCTGGGAGCCTATCTCGAAGCATCAAAGGCCCTGAAGATCGACTCCGTTATGGAGGCTCTCAAAAAGGTGTTCGGTCCTTCGAAGGAGCACCTGCTTCCGACTAACAAGGCCGCCCTTGAAAGAGGAGCGGAGATAGCCAAAAATCTGAAATAGGTCATACATTGCAGCCCACCCATAAGGGTGGGCTAATTTATGGGACAAGGGACGGTTCTTTGTCCCAAAGGAGCTACCGGCTGAAACTGAAAAACCTATCGAATTTTACCTCCACATCTACGGGGCGATAAGAACCCGTCTCCCTTGACAGTTCATACCTTTTTGAAAGCTCACCGGACTCTGCCATGCCGTTAATCCGGTGAAGGATGGCAGCGGTCCTGTCTATATCCCTTTTATTATTGTAAGCCGCAAGGCTTATGCGGACCATTCCCGGTATTTCGCTTCTGTCCCCGACCCTGATCCTGTGCTGTATCATAGATACCTGCTCATCGCTGAGGTTAAGCAGTTTTAGAATATATGGGTGTGCGCAGAAGCATCCGTTCCTAACCGCTATTCCTCCCTCCCAGGCCAGGGCAGAAGCTACCAGGGAATGGGGAATCCCTTTAAGATTAAAGGTTATAACACCCACCCTGTTATCGAGCCTTTGGGGGTCGTTTTCCCCGTATATGGTTATACCCTTGATTTCTTTGAGCTTTTGCAGTGTATAAGAGGTCAAGCTTTTCTCATATTCCTCTATCCTGTCCATTCCCAGTTTCCTCAAGTATTCCAGCGCAATAGCCAATGCAACACCACCTACAACGTTGGGTGAACCGGCCTCTTCCTTATCGGGAAGCGGAGCCCATTCAACGCCGCTATGAGTTACTATTTTAATGGTTCCACCGCCGGAGTATTCAGGACAGCCCCTCTCAAAGGTCCTCTTCGGACCGATCAGTACCCCTGTGCCAAAGGGCGCATAAATTTTATGGGCAGAGAATGCAAGGTAGTCTATATGCTCAGGGTGGCCGTCCGGCTTCATATCAACCGGTGAGTGGGGAGCCAGTTGGGCAGCATCGACAAATACCGGCGCACCGGCCCTATGGGCCAGAGAAGCAATTCTATGTATGTCGTTTTTATACCCGGTGACATTAGATGCTCCACTCACCGCAACCAGCTTTAACCTGTTCCTGTGCGCCTTGATTTTGTCTTCAAGATCATGGTAGTTAAGGGACCCGTCTTCATTAACGCTTATATAAACAACCTGTGCCTTCGACCTCCACGGGAGGTCGTTGGAATGGTGCTCCATGGTTGTAGTTATTACAATATCATTCTTTGAAAGACCTAGCCGGTACGACAGCTTGTTTATGGCTTCGGTGGTGTTTTTCACAAATATTACGGTATTGGTTACAGGGTTTGCATTAACGAATCTGCCTACGATTTCATGGGCATGGTCATAAACCTGCGTGGAAACCATGGATTTGAACCCGGTACCCCTGTGTACGCTTGAGTACCAATCCATGAATTCATTCAGCCTATCCATAACCGGATACAGCGTTGGAGTGCTTGCGGCGTTGTCAAGGTTTATGTACCTGGAACTCTTTCCGGAAGCGAGGGGTATCCTTTTGTCTATTCCCACCACAAGCTTCCTGAAGCTTGAAGGGTTAAAGCCCTTACCCTGGATTAACATAACATCTACTCCTTTAACAACAGGCGGTACTACCATATTATGCTGCAGCTAGGGATTCCGGACCTGTCTTGTTTCGAACGATTCATCATATGTGAAATTTGGTTCTGGTGTAAAAACCCACCGATTTTTTACATTTTTTTTACATTGAAATCAAATTTATGTTGACAAATGAGCGTGCAGCTGGTAGTATTCTATATGATATACTAAAACGAAAACTGAATAAAATCTTATCAAGAGAAGGTGGAGGGACTGGCCCTGTGAAACCTCGGCAACCTTCAGGTTTACCCTGAAAAGGTGCCAATTCCAGCAGAACTTTCGTTCTGACAGATAAGGAGCTGAAAGAGACCCTTCTTGTTTGGCAGGAAGGGATTTTTATTTACTATCAGGCACAGGAGTGATGGCAGTGGCATACGGAAAGGAACTTGAAAGGGTCCTGATATTCGATGGGGCTATGGGAACAATGCTTCAAAATGCCGGGTTAAAACCGGGAGAGTGTCCCGAGATGATGAATATTGAAGCCCCGGAGAAAATCCTGGAGATCCACAGCGCCTATATCGAAGCAGGCGCGGATGTGATTACCACAAATACCTTTGGGGGCAACCGAATAAAACTGGCAGAGTATGGATTGGGGAACAGGGTGGAAGAAGTCAACGGCCGGGCTGTGGAAATCGCCCGAAAAGCGGCCGGGGACAAAGGGAGGCTGGTTGCTGCATCGGTAGGGCCTACCGGACATTTTGTATATCCGGTAGGAGACTTAGCCTTTGATGAAGCCTATGAAGTCTTCAGGGAACAGGTTGAGGCGATCGCAGCGGCAGGGCCGGACTTTATCCTGCTGGAAACCTTCAGTGATATGGGAGAGATCAGGGCAGCTTTTCTTGCAGCAAGGGATACATGCAGTATACCGGTAATATGCTGCTTTACGTTTAATAAAGAACGCACCCTGACCGGGGTCAGCCCTGCAAGCGCGGCGGTTGTAATGAGCAGCCTCGGAGCGGCGGCCGTAGGCGCAAACTGTTCGGGGGGACCACAGGAACTGCTGATAGTTGCCGAGCAGATGCTAAACAGCACCGGTCTGCCCGTAATAATACAGCCCAATGCCGGCCTTCCCATAATGAAGGATGGAAAGGCTGTCTATTCGATGGATGCGGAGACCTTTAAAACAAAAATGGAACCCTATTTCCAGCTGGGGATAAACCTTTTGGGCTCATGCTGCGGCAGTACGCCGGATTATACAAGGTCGCTCAGGAAGCGGGCTGATAGTTATGCCCCTGGACCCCGTAAATACGAAAAGGTGAGCACACTGGCGAGCAGAGAGAATGTAATCGTGATAGGTGATAACCGTCCTACGGTAATAGTTGGGGAAAGGATCAATCCCACAGCAAGAAAGAATATCAGGGAAAGCCTGATAAAGGGTGATTATGGGGTAATACAGGAAGAGGCCGAAAATCAGGTAGAGAAAGGCGCAGACTTGATAGACATAAATGCAGGTGTACATGGAATAGACCAAGCGGCAGTAATGACAAGGCTTGTAAACCTATTACAGCAAAATATAGCTGCTCCTATCGTGCTCGATACTACAGAACCGAGGGTGCTGGAAAAGGCGTTAAAAGCATATCACGGGAAGGCCCTGGTGAACTCGGTGAACGGCGATGACAGCAGCCTGAAAGCGACTCTTCCTATAATAAAGCGTTATGGTGCGGGTGTAATCGGTTTGACCCTGGATGAGAGCGGTATTCCCGAAAGCGCTGAAGGAAGGTACGCGATAGCGGAGAAGATCGTAAGGTCCTGTGTGCAGCACGGGATTCCAATTGAAGATATATATATAGACTGCCTGGTGATGGCCGCAGGAACGGGCGCCGGCATGGCGGTTGAAACCCTGAGGGCCCTGAGAATGGTTAAGGATAATCTGAACGTCAGAACGGTTCTTGGCATTAGCAACGTATCCCACGGAATGCCTTCAAGGGGTAAACTCAACACGGCCTTTCTCGCCATGGCGATTGCCGGGGGTCTTGACCTTGCAATAGTCAATCCGATGGACGCCGGCATTATGGATACCTGGCAGGCGGCATGCCTTTTAGCCGGAAGGGACCGCCATGCAATGAATTATTTAAAACATAACAGTGATAGCGGAAACGTACCTGAGCAAAGAAATGAAGACAGCGGCCGGCATACCCTGGAGGCTGTCCGAAGCATGATTATTAAGGGATCCCAGAGGATAGAGGAGGCGGTTGAAGCCCTGCTGCACCAAGGCAAAAGTCCACAGGAGATAATCGATATGGCCCTGGTCCCGGGTTTGGCCTATACCGGCGACAGGTTTGAAGAGGGGCAGATTTATCTGCCGCAGCTTATGCTCAGTGCGGAAACCGCCCAAAGGGCCTTTGCCGTACTGGAAAGATGCTTTGAGAAAGCCGGGGTTTACCACAACAAAGGAACCGTGGTCATTGGAACTGTAAAGGGTGATATTCACGATATAGGGAAGAACATGGTTGCGGTCATGCTGAGAAACAGCGGGTATAGGGTGATAGACCTTGGGAAAAATGTAACGCCGGAGGAGTTTATCAATGCTTCGAAGAGAGAGAAAGCTGAGGTTGCTGCCCTTAGTGCGCTTATGACGACCACTATGGTTGAGATACCTATCACCATAAAGCGGTTGAAGGAAGCTGTTCCTGGAATCAGGGTAATCGCCGGGGGAGCGGTTGTGACAGAGGATTTCGCGCTGAAAGCCGGTGCTGATGGGTACGGCAAGGACGCGGTTAGTGCTGTAAGAATAGTTGAACACTTAAGGGGGAAGCATAATGGCTGATGTTTTGAGGGAAAAACTGAGTAGAAATGAGTTTGTGATTACAGTCGAGATAGACCCGCCGAAGGGGGCGAGTCCCTGGGGGGTTTACGATAGGATGCGGCCGCTGGCAAATATGGTGGATGCCGTAAACATAGCCGACAGCCCTATGGCCAGAATGCGCATGAGTCCTATAGCACTGGCGCATCTGGTACAGGAAGAGCTGAAACTGGAAGCTGTATTTCACCTCACATGCAGGGACAGAAACATTATAGGGCTGCAGTCCGAACTCCTCGGCGCCTATGCCCTTGGAGTCAACAATATACTTTCATTAACCGGGGATGACCCTAAAGTGGGAGACCACCCCCGGGCAAAGGGCGTGTTTGACGTCGATTCAACAGGCCTTATCCGCATGGCTGGCAAGCTGAACAAGGGTTATGATATGATGGATAATGAGCTGGACTGCAGGACGGACTTCTTTATCGGCGCTGTGGCGAATCCCGGCGCAGAAGACCTGGATAAAGAGATGGAAAGGATTAAGGCCAAGGTGGATGCAGGGGTCATGTTCTTCCAGACCCAGCCGGTTTTTGACCTGTCCCGGCTGGAAAGATTCCTGGATATATCTTCATCAATACCCGTGCCTATGATTTACGGGCTGCTGCCTTTGAAAAGCGCTAAGCTCGCCCACTACCTGAACAATAACGTGCCGGGCGTCCATGTTCCGGATAGGTTTGTAGACATGCTGCAGGCCAAGGGGAGGAATGCGGGCATTGAGATAGCAAGGGAACTGTACACCGAGATGAAAAAAACCGTACCGGGGATACATATATTCCCTATGGGCGATATTTCTATGGTCGAGACCATTCTAAAGGGTGAAGGCGAGTATGCAAAATGTTCGTAGGCTGACAGGCTCAAGCATGGATATAAAAACCTGCCGCATAGTTGCAAGGTGTCCGGAGCTTAAGGGAGCCGAGGAAAGGATAGAAGAACTCGGCAAATTGATTAAACCCGTTATATATTGGGCGGATATGCCGGTGGAGTTAGCAGGAGACCGGCTGGTGCTGCCGGGCGACGATAGGATGGAGTTTGAAAGCATCTATCTTGCCCAAGGCATCGAAGGGGCGCGAAGGGTCACAATTATGGCCGCCACCATAGGGGGCAGGCTTCCCCAATACTCTTCCGCCTGCATGGGAGCCGGAAGGCACTGGGAAGGAACGGTGGCGGACCTTCTGGGGTCAAGCGCTGTGGAAATTGTAACAGATGATTTCTTCCGGTTCCTGGAGAGGGAATACTCTGCTAAAGGGCTGTACCCTACCCTTAGATACAGTCCCGGTTATGGAGATTGGGACCTGAAGGACCAGAAAAGGATTATCGATTTGCTTAACACAGAACCGGATATAAGGATCAATGGGAACTATATCCTGGAACCGGTAAAATCGGTAACTGCGCTGGTCGGATGGTCCGGCAAACCGGTTAAACAGAGTTATCCTGAAGGGAACAGGTCTAAAGGGCTGTGCAGCGGGGAACACACCTGCAGCAGCTGTATCACATGGGCATGCAAAAAATAACCGCCGGGGACATCTTCCCCGGCGTATTTAGCTTTTCACATCAGTAGCCACTGATGTGATTTAAGGGTATGAGTTTGATGTTGCCTCTGGCGCCTACTTTGTCTCCCAGCACAATAATTGTACCCGAAAGGACTTCATAAGCGGCGGACAGCTCAAGGGTAGGAGCAATATCCGCTGCTGACTTAACGCGGTTGCATAGCATAGTGGCAAAGGCGTCGGCGACCGCTGCGTTTGCCGACATTACCGTAACCGCATCCGCCTTGCCAAAGCTCAGAGAATGGCCTACGGTGCCGGACGATGTACATATTCCAAGGGGGGAGAGGGAAGGATCGATTTCAAAGCCTATTCTGCCGGATAGTGGAGAACCGCCTGCGTATATCGATAGTGACAGCGGCTGCTTAAAGGATGCGTATATATCACCGCCATTTTCCACTATTATTCCATCTATGCCAAATTCGCTTACGGCATCCTCTCCTACAGCCTGGGAAAAGGCACCGGCAACTGCAGCCATGGGGCCCACCCCTGCCAGCTCTCCAGCCAGGCTGCAGGCCTTCACGATTCCAGGGGCATCGTCCGGGACAGGATAGGGTTCAAGGGCAGTCAAAAACCCGGGGTCTCTGCTTATGTACTCGTCCATATGTTTTCTAAGTTCAACAACCCTATTATAGATATGCTTCCTGAGCCGCTCACCCGCATCCTGTTCCGGCACGGATACCCACAGGTCCGTTTCCCTGTACATCACCGTGAAGGAAGAAAATCTCCCGTTTTTCAAAGCGTTTCTGTAGAACCTTGGCTGGTAAGCTTTATTCATATACATCATCCTGCCCAAAGTTGATATTTATGATCTTGAGAGGACATGAGTGCACACAAAGTCCACAGGCAACGCATTCACCGGGGTCAAAATTTACCATCCAGGTATCCCTATCCATTGTGAGAGCACCCGAAAAACATACTGACGTGCAGGAACCGCAGTGCACGCATTCCTCTTCCCTTAAGCTTATCTGATCGACCAGCGGCAGGACATTGATCCTTTCGCTTTTTAGAAACTCAAGGCCATCCCTGAGATTGCCTTCTTCTCCCCTTACCTCTATGAGCAGGTGCCCTTCCTTTCCTGCGGTAATTTCCGCTTTCAAAATATTGACTTCTATATCGTACTGTTTTATCAACAGGTACGTAATGGGTTTTGTGGAACTCTCGGGAGGGAATACCAGCGTATATCTTTCCTTTAACATAGCTCACACTCCTTTACGTTTAGCGGCTTTACCGAGCCCAAGCCCGGCAGCGGGGAAACAGGCTCCTGTATGAAGAACTCTCCCCGTATTATAGACATTTTCAGGATATGCGCAATCTCTCTGGCCTTATACATACTGGACAACGGGGCCGTAGGAACCCTCTTGTCGTCCAGCAGCAGAGTGCCGGATTTTAATTGTTCATAGTCCACGATTTTTAAGGACGGCCGGCTTCGCCTTGGGACGCCATAGTCAACAAGGTGGGTTTTAATATCCCTGTCCCTTACTGCAAGGAAGCGGGCCATCTCATCGTCGAGGACAGGGATCGGTATACCCACACCGACGAAGAGGCTTACCCCATAGTTGTGAAAGACCGCAGCTTTGATGAAGGAGCTGCTCATGTCCTTTAAATCGCCTATTAGGCTCAAGGTACACCCGGGGCCTATCGGAGTACCGTTTTCCGACCGGGGTTTTTCGGGGTTGTGCTGGGTACCGTTCCAGGCGACGAAACCCTGGGCTCCTCCCAGAAATACCCTCGTACCAACCCCGATGGTTCTCAATTGTGGGTCGTTCAATAACGGGCTTAGTTCACCCGAGGTTGAATAGGTTATATTCCCAAAGCGGGGAAGCAAAGTTCCCATATATGTGTACAGGGTTTCACCGGTGGAATTGGTTGCTGCCGAATAGTTCTGATACGCGTTCCGCGGGTTGAAAAGAATGCATTCGTTTAAACTGCTCTTATCCACATAGGTTTCAACCCTTTCTGCGGGATAACAGTCTGTCCGGCATCCTAACGCTTTCAACCGGATTTGCTTACCTGAAACAAGGTCTTCTATTACATGGGCTCCGCCGTATTCGCTTTGGCTTCCTTCGCAAAGCTCCGTGGCCCCCAGGTAAGCGTCAACAGCGGCAAGGCCGGTATAAGCCGGGACATCGTTGAGCCATACCCTGGACATCTTTATCGGAGGATCACTGTGGCCGAAGTTGAGGAAAACACCGGAAGAGCACATTGGGCTGAAAGTTCCGGTAGTGACCACATCAACCCGTCTTGACGCCTCTCTGATGCCCTGCTCATCCGCAAGCTGCTTGAATTCCTCTGCGGTAAATACTACGGCATCACCATTTCTTATTCTTTCATTGATTTCATCATAGGTTCTAAATACTCTGGACAATTTGATTACCCCCTTGACTGGAAAATAAAAAAACCTCTTTCAGATGAAAGAGGTCTCCAAAATATTCACTGGATTAACCTTTACCCCCCTCATCTTTCAGCGGGCGTATCCATTCCCGCTGCTGGAATTGGCACCTTTTCAGGAAAATCTGAAGGTTGCCGAGGTTTCACAGGGCCAGTCCCTCCACCTCTCTAGATGAGAAAATGCTATTAATTTAAATCTAATTCTAGTACCTGCATCAAAAATTGTCAAGAAAAATATTGATTATTTGCAGCTGTATTTAACGGCCAGGCCGGAGGTTTGAGCAAAAGGGGTTACAAATCTGTGCTCCGATACATAATATAATTAAGTGAGGCGAGTTTATTGCATGACAGTTTTAGGCAAATGCAACCAATTGAAAACCAATGGTTGGTATGATAATATCTAATAGGATTCGTCTTTTATGTAAAAAAGAGGGGGACTAAGATTGGGGAGACTTTTCGGTACAGATGGAGTTAGAGGTATAGCCAATAAGGACCTTACTGCCCAATTAGCTTTCAGACTGGCGCAAGCGGGGGCTATGGTATTGGGGGATGGTATAGATAGGCCAAGGCTTGTTATAGGAGCAGATACGCGTATATCCGCCGATATGCTTGAGAGCGCCATGGTAGCAGGTTTGTGTTCTGTTGGATGCAATGCGGTATGGGTTGGTGTGGTGCCAACACCGGCGGTTGCGTATCTCACAAGGCGGCTGGGAGCGGATGGAGGTATTGTGATTTCTGCTTCCCATAATCCGGTTGAATACAATGGAATAAAGTTTTTCAACAGGGAAGGATACAAGCTTGAGGATGAGATGGAGGAGGAGATAGAAAAACTCGTTCTTCAGAAATGCGACATCGAATGCTCAGGGGTGGAAGAACTTGGACGCAGGATAAATGAGGTCAAGGGAACACGGTATTACATAGACTATCTTAAGGGTACGGTTAGCAGGAGCTTTGAAGGGATCAGAGTTGCCGTTGACTGCGCCAATGGTGCTTCATATATGGCTGCACCGGCCATTCTTAAGGAACTGGGAGCAGATGTGAGGGTCATAAACAATAAGCCGGATGGAATGAATATTAATGTGAACTGCGGATCGACCCACCCCGAGGAGCTTGCCGATTATGTGAGGGAGATCGGGGCAGACATTGGCCTGGCCTTTGATGGGGATGCAGATAGGTTGATTGCTGTGGACAATAAGGGCAGGGTGTTGGACGGGGACTATATTATGGCGATATGTGCAAAAAGGATGAAAGAGGAGGGCAAGCTGGCAAACGATACGGTGGTTGCGACCGTTATGAGCAACCTGGGCTTTCACAAAGCTATGGAAAAAATCAACTGCCAGGTAGAGCAAACCGCTGTAGGCGACAGGTACGTCCTTCAGAGGATGAGAGAAAAAGGCTACAGCCTGGGCGGAGAGCAGTCGGGCCACATAATATTCCTGGACTATAATACGACCGGCGATGGAATACTATCAGCGCTTCAACTGCTGGAAAGTTTAAAATACTTTGACAAATCCCTTGCAGAGATGAGAGGCATCATGGAAAAATTTCCACAGGTTCTTGTTAATGCGAAAGTCAGCGGTACCGATAAAGACGCTTATAAGCGCGATGCGATAATTTGCAGTGAGATAGAGCGGATAGAGAGTGAGCTTAAAGGATGCGGCAGGATATTGATACGCCCTTCGGGAACCGAACCCCTGGTTAGAATCATGCTGGAGGGAAAGAATAAAAACCAGCTCCAGTTCTTGGCGGATAATCTTGCGAAGCTTATGGAAAGCAGGCTGGGAGAGGCAGGGGTCTAAACCTGCCGCCTTGCATATAGTTGGCGGCTGTCAGTTGTCAGTAAGCTCAAGAGTTGGATAGTTGGTAAGTTGGAAAGTCGGCAGAATATAGTACCAGTTATCACTTGTAGATACCAGTTGTTAGTGACCAGTGGCCAGTGATCAGTGGCTAGCACCTAAGACTTAGTTCCTATGATCTATGTTCTGTAATCTATTGTCTGTAATCTACGAACTACGAACTACCAACTACGAACTGATGGAAGGGGGTGATAAACCGGAAAACCGTGTAAAACCGCGTAGGGAGGTGGTGTAAAGAATATAAATTTAGAAACGTTAAAGCGCCAGTACTCCTTGAAAAGGAGTAGACGAGGACCGGGACTTATCGAAAATTCGGCGGATAGTCCTGCGGTAAGCTGCTACCGAAAGAGGTCTAACAAATCCTCTGAGTGATTGGAGGGACAAAAGGGACCGGGCAGCAAAAAAATACGACAAAAGGAGAGGCATGTAATATGTGCGGCATAGTCGGATATATAGGTGACAAAAATGCGACACCTATTTTGATCGATGGCCTGAGAAGGCTTGAATATAGAGGGTATGATTCTGCAGGAATAGCGGTATACAACGGAGGAGAAGTAGAGGTTAAAAAATACAAAGGCCGGCTCTCTATACTGGAGGAAAGGTTGAGGGAACACCCCGTGCTGGGCAGCCTGGGTATCGGCCATACGAGATGGGCGACCCATGGGGAACCCTCGGATGTCAATTCACATCCTCAAACGAGCATGAAGGGCAATATAGCCATTGTCCACAATGGCATTATCGAAAACTTCCAACCTCTAAAAGAATGGTTGATTGGTGAAGGATACAGCTTCCAGTCGGATACCGATACGGAGGTTGTAGCGCATCTTATTGACTATTATTACGACGGAAGCTTGGAAGAGGCTGTAATAAAGACCGTTGAAAGGCTGGAAGGGTCCTTTGCGCTGGGAATAATAAGCTGTGCGGAACCCGACAAGATGGTAGCGGTAAGAAAAGACAGCCCATTGATTGTCGGGCTTGGAAAGGGCGAAAATTTCATCGCATCGGATATACCCGCCATACTCGAGCACACCCGGCAGGTATATCTGCTTAACGAGATGGAGATTGCCGTGCTGACCAAGGATAGCGTGAAGGTACTGGACCGCATGGGCAAGCCGGTTAACAAAGAAATATTTGAGGTAACCTGGGATGTGGCTTCCGCCGAAAAGGGAGGATATCCCCACTTCATGCTTAAAGAAATATATGAGCAGCCCAATGCGATAAGGCAAACCCTAAAATCACGCCTGATGTCAGGTAAAGAAGATATTGTGCTGGACCAGATAAGGCTGAGCAGGGAAGACCTCGAAAAGGTCACAAAAATAAACATTGTTGCCTGCGGCACAGCATTTCACGCAGGCGTTGTCGGGAAATACCTTATTGAAAAGCTTGCCAGGATTCCGGTGGAGGCGGATATCGCTTCAGAATTCAGGTACCGCAATCCGATACTTGATGATAACAGTGTAGTAATAGTCATCAGCCAGTCGGGGGAAACCGCCGATACCCTTGCTGCCATGAGAGAAGCTAAGAAGAGGGGCGCAAGGATAATAGCCGTAACAAATGTTGTCGGCAGCACGGTATCAAGGGAAGCCGACGATCTGCTGTATACCTGGGCGGGACCTGAGATAGCCGTTGCTTCCACCAAGGCCTACACCACCCAGCTTATAGCAATGTACCTGATTGCGTTGAAGCTGGCAAAGATAAAAGGTGAAATTGACGCTGACCTTTACCTTAAAATGAAGGAAGCAGTAAGCAAGATTCCCGAACAGGCCGAAAAGGTCCTGGAACTGTCGGATGAACTCAAGGACATGGCTGAGAGAAACAGGGATGCGGAGGATGTATTCTTTATCGGGCGTTCCCTTGACTACGCCGTTGCTATGGAAGGGTCGCTGAAGCTTAAAGAAATCTCGTATATTCACTCTGAAGCGTACGCTGCCGGGGAGCTAAAACACGGTACGATCGCCCTGATCGAGGACGGCACCCTGGTATTCGCACTGGCAACGCAGGATAGGCTGTTCGACAAGGCCGTCAGCAACATGAAAGAAGTTAAGGCAAGGGGCGCCTATGTGGTTGCCCTCGCCAAAGAGGGCAACCGGGAAGCGGAGAAGACCGCGGACAGGGTTATATATATACCAGATACCCTGGATGAGTTTATCCCTGTTCTGACGGTGATACCCCTGCAGTTGTTCGCGTACCACATAGCTGTGGCAAGGGGATGCGACGTCGATAAGCCCAGGAACCTGGCAAAAAGCGTGACGGTTGAATAGGCTCAGACAGGTCTTTTAACACATATGTATCCCCCAAATAAACTCGCTCCAAAGCTAATAAAGTCGTTCCAAGGATAATAAAGTCCTTCCAGGATTGGTTTAAGAAATAAGGATTAAGGGGATTCAGATAAAGGAAAAAGAGATAAATAAAAGACCAAGTAAAAGGGGCTGAAAGCCTTCAAAGATAAGGGTTGAGAGGGTTTGAAAGATAAGATCCACTTGACACTTTTCCATTATCCCATGACCCTTTCCACCCTAATTTTGGAGCGACTTTATTCTCTAAAATGGATACCATATTTGGGGAAATTAGGGGATAAGGTATAAGGATTTTGGAGCAACTTTATTATCTGGAAAGAAATAGAATGTTGATTTTTCAAGGGTTTGAGGGAGGGGGAGTGGAACGAGTTTATTTTAAGGTTACACATATTCCTGAGTTTAGGAGAAAAGAGTGCAAAAAACGCTGTGACGCCTTTAGTGGAGGCGTTTCAGCGTTTTTAAAAATGTCCTATTTTTTTAAGTTGACGGATAAATCCAGTTTTGTGCTTGCCCGGAATGCGTGAGGGTCATATTGCTTTTGAGCAATGGTTGCTTGAGGGTCTCTGCCAAATCCAGATAAGTTTGTGTGATCCTTGTTGGTGTCACAATGTTGTTTGGAAAATCGCCCTGCACCAGAACCAGGGGTTCCCTTATCGCTTCCATAATCCGGGCCGCCGAGACACTGATATTCTTCTGCGTTTCCAGGATGTATTGAGCATATCGCAACATACACAGACTGATGAAGCATATTGCAAAATGACCGTGAATGTGGTCGTCGGTCCATACAAAGACCGGGCGAGCTCGTAAATCGGTCTTTAGAACCCGGAAACTTTCCTCAATCTTCCATAGCCCTCTGTAGATAGTGCTGACCTGCTCTGTACCCAGAGCAAGATGATTCGTGATGACTGCGTAGTAGCCGTCATACCGGGCAGCAGCCTGGATTTTCTCTTCATCAATAGTCCAGTTTTCGGAGTCCAGATCCATCTGCAAATACTGATTGCAGCCCCGCCTGATTGCGGCTTTCAGCTGATATGGTTTATCCAACCGCTTCTTCAGCCGCTCAATCATGCGTTCCCGGTCAGACCGGTCCTTGGCTGCCCGCTTTGCAGACCAGGTCAGATGGATGTTCACCGGAATCTCTTCGGTCCTGTACTTTCTGGGTCGCCCTCTCTTTTTGTTTTCCTTGTTTTCTTCCGGCGCAACCGGGACTTTGATCTCAATATTCTGCCGAACAATCTTCGACCGAAACGTCACTTCCCCGGTCTCCGGATCCACCACATCCTGCCAGTCTTCTTCCTGCCAGACCAGTTCCTTAAAGGCTTCTGGAGACCGTTTAAGCGTGTAACTGATTACAAAGTCATAACCTTCTCCAATGAGGTATTCCAGATTGCTTCCGCTGTTGAGACCCCTGTCGGCCACCACGGTAATCCTGTCCAAGCGATACAGGTTCCTGAGATTTTCAACAGACTTTCTTAGCGTGCTCTGGTCCACCGTGTTTCCAGGAAACAGTTCATAGGTAATGGGAATGCCATTATTATCTAGCAACAGGCCCATGACCACCTGCACCTCGTTATTTTTGTGATCCTTTGAAAAGCCGAACATTCTCAGTTCCCCCCAACGGGTACTCTCAAATGCATACGTTGTGACGTCATAGTAGGCTTCCGTGCTGTGGCGGTCGGTCTTCTTTTCGAAGAAGGTGCACAGATGTCCAATCAGAGCCTCTTTTTGATCCGCCAGGACATCCAGTACATCATAAAAAAGATCCAGACCCAAAGGTTGAATGCCGGCATAGCGGTGCTGTTCGGATGCACCGGCATGGATGCTTGTGGGACTGGCACAGCGGTGGGCGGCCAGGTAATAAAGGGCCTGGGCCACGGCTTGGGCATTACGTTTGCCGCAGTTTTGAATGAAAAACTCATCCAGTGCCATGTGGTTCCACAGTTGTTTCACCAGGGCATGGCCGAAAGCATAAGAGGGGACAACGTCCTCAGGTAGGGTGATGTCCGCCACCGGAACCTGAAGTGACAGGGGTGCCCTGGATAGTTTTTGTTCCTTCGTGATCCGGGCGGCCTCTTTTTTTAGTTTCGCTATGATATCCGGGTCTTCGGTCAGCATCCGCTCGTAATTGCCCAGGGTTTTGACGACCCGGGTTTTCTTTTTCTTGGTGCCCGGGATGCGGGTATCTTCCCGGAACTGGATGACCCGGGCTTTTCCTGAGCCTGTGATGGCAACGTACATAAAACCCTCCTGCGTATTTGTCTATTTGAACTCATTGTATCATTTCGGCACCAAAAATCAACAATATAACAGGAAATAACAGGACAAAATATTGAGATAAATTTTGCATCAAAAAAACCCGGGAAACCTGATAGATTCAGCATTCTCGGGTGGTACTATTCGTTGTTATTGGCAATTATTTCCTAAAGTCAGGAAATGTCATAAAAAGCGAAATGGTAATTTATGTACTTTTATGCACCTCTCTGGTCCTGAATTGTGTTATAATGAAAAGTAAGTGTGTCCAAAAACATGAGATAAAAGGTGAGATAGATGATTGTTGCTAATGAAGTGAAAAAAATAGCCCGTTCCTTATCTGATAAATATTATAAATTGCTTTTACTGGTTGGTGCAAGTGGAAATGGCAAAACCAGTGTAATAAATGAAATATGCAGCGATAATGCTTATAGATATGTGAATTTGAATTTAGCGTTATCTGAAAAGTTAAAAGATGTGCCTATTAGAGAGAGAGGCTATTATGTACAGGATTTTATTGACGATATAATAAGAGACAATCCAGGAGACTTTTTGGTATTGGATAACATTGAAATTATATTCTCAAAGCACCTTCAGGTAGAACCCTTAAGTATATTGAAAAACATTGGGAAATACCGAAAGACGATTGCTGCATGGCAAGGCAGCATAAAGGACGGATACCTGACTTATGCTGAACCCTGGCATGAAGACTATGTAAGATACAATGTTGATGAATTAGAGTGTTTATATATAAACATGGAGAGGAGTTTGTAGAATGAAATACCGCCAATTAGTACAGTTTGACCCAATTGAAACAGTGGTTAAGCTGAAAGATGCAGATTCCAAAGGTGAAGCTGAAAGGCTCGTTAAAACATATGTAATGTCTGATAGTATGGCTGAAAGCCTTATCGGAGTTGTCATCCCCCAATTGCAATTTGAACAGACCATTGACAATAAAGGAATATTCATTGTTGGTAACTACGGAACAGGTAAATCTCACTTGATGTCTGTATTGTCAACCATAGCGGAAGATGCAGCATTACTGGAATATATAAAGCATGACAGGTTTAAAGAACACGCAAAGTCCATTGCAGGCAGGTTTGAGGTATTGAGATTCGAGATTGGTGCTTCAAAGATGAATTTGAGGGACATCATCGTAAGAAAGATGGAGAGCGACCTCAAGCAAAGAGGGATTGACTATAAATTCCCGCCACTTGAAGAAGTTACTGATAATAAGCAGTATCTTGTTGAAATGATGGGACTGTTTGAAGAAAAGTACCCAGATAAGGGCTATCTTATTGTTGTTGACGAGCTTTTAGACTACCTTGGAAGTAGAAAGGAATTAGAGATTAAGCTCGACTTGGGTTTTTTAAGGGAAATAGGAGAGGTAAGCAAGAACACTCGCATCAGATTTATGGCTGGTGTTCAGGAAACTTTATTTGATAATCCTGCATTTTCTTTTGTTGCGAAAACTATATTAAAAGTTAAGGATAGATTTGAACAGATCATTATCAGAAGAGAGGACATTTCTTTCGTTGTCTCTCAAAGATTACTGCAAAAAAATAATGAGCAGAAAGCCTGGATAAGAGAACACCTTCAGAAATTCAGCCCGATGTATAAAAACATGGCTGACAGGATTGAGGAGTATGTTAACCTCTACCCAATACATCCAGCGTATCTTGAAACCTTTGAAAAGGTATACATAGCCGAAAAAAGAGAGGTATTAAAGACCATAACACTCACCATAAAGGAAATGCTTGATAGCGAAGTACCAAACGAAGAGCCTGGGCTTGTTTCCTACGATGCTTATTGGTCATACATAAAAAACAGTCCTTCAAAGAGAACTGAAACCGATGTTAAGGATGTTATCGATAAGAGCGGCATTTTGGAAGGGATTATTCAGCATTCCTTTACCAAACCAAAATACAAGCCTATTGCTTTGAGGATCATTTATGCCTTAAGTGTTCACAGGCTAACTACGGGTAATATCAATGCTCCTTTGGGCATTACTGTTCAAAATATGAAGGACGATTTGTGTATATATGATCCTTTGCTTCCAGAGAAGGAAGAAGATTTTCTTATCACAACGATTGAGACTGTAATGAGAGAAATCTCCAACACTGTCAGTGGGCAATTTATTGAGTATAATCAGGAGAATGAGCAATATTACCTTGATTTGAAGAAGGATATTGACTATAACGCTAAAATACAACAGAAGGCCGACATTCTCGATGATGACAGGCTGAATGAATACTATTACGGGCTAATTCTCAAAACGTTGGAATGGAACGCTCCAGAGTATAGAACGGGATTTAAAATATGGGAATATGAGCTGCTGTGGGAAGAAAAGAATATTACAAGGTTCGGATACCTTTTTATGGGCGATCCGAAGGAAAGGTCAACCACACAGCCTCCGAGAGACTTCTATATATACTTTCTGCCTCCTTATGGAAATGTAGAGTTAAAAGATGATAAGAAAGAAGATGAAGTATTCTTTGAGTTTGATGGCTCCAATGAAGAAATCAAGTATGCTATAAAAATGTATACAGCTGCTCTTTCAATGGCGGAAATATCTTCAAGTGAAAGCAAAGCTGCTTATATTAAAAAAGCTGAAGAGTATCAGAAATCTGCTATCAAATGGATACGGCAGAATATTAACCAATGCTTTAGTGTCAGATATAAGGGAGAAAGCAGAAGCATATTGACCTGGATCAAAGGAAGAAGGCTTGGTGACAGGACATTGAAGGAGCAGGTAGATATGGCTTCTTCTACTTGTCTGAATGTATGGTTTTCTGACCTGTATAGAGAATATCCGAAGTTTTTACTTACGGTGACATCTAACAATATCAACCAGGTTTTCAGGAACGGCCTGGATTATATTGCAGGCAAGAAGACCGATACAGGTGCAAAATTGCTTGACTCCTTCCAGTTATTAGAGGGAGATACCATCTCTCCAAAAAGCTCAAACTATGCCAGATATTTTATTGACTTGATCAACAAACTGCCGCAAGGCAAGGTCTTGAACAGGTCAGACATTATTGTAAGAATTAATGAAGAAGTGGAATATGATTCAAAGTTTAAGCTGGAGCCTATCTGGGTTGCACTGATTTTGTCTGCATTGGTATATAACGGTGATATTACATTGACAGCAGGCGGGAAAGAGTTTACTGCCACTATGCTTAAAGAACTGGCTGCTGAAAACACAGCAAATCTAATGGACTTTAAGCACTGTAGCAAACCCAAGGATATTCCTTTAGATGTATTAAAGAAGCTGTTTGAAATGCTGGGATTGGCACCTGGAGCCATTGTTACGGCAAATACAAGGGATGCTGCCGTAGCAAGTATGCTTGTAAAAGTTGATGAATACATTGATAAGGCTTTAAAAGCCGTTCTTTTCTTGAACGGGGATATATCCGTTTGGGGAAAATCTTCAATGGAATCCTATAAAGTTGATAGCTATAAAGAAAGTATCAAAGAATTCAAGAACTTCCTTGACGGCTTAAAAATTTTCAACACCCAGGCGAAGCTGAAGAATTTTAGATACACAGAGGAAGAAATTGATAAACAAGGAACTGCCTTAAAGTTAATTGCCGATATTGATAAGATAAAGGATTTAAAATCCAAGATTGAGGCTAATACAACGTATCTGTCTGGAGCAGAAATCGTATTAAAGGATCAGGCATGGGTTGAAAAGGTAAATGCTTTGAAGCTGAAGCTGGAAACAGCCTTAAAGAACCTTGATACTATTGATGAAGATTTTATTCGGGTGTTCAATAGCGAATTATCGGGTCTGAAAGATGAATATAGAAATGTCTATATGGAGCTTCATAAGAAGCACAGACTTGATTTAAACGGGGACAATGCAAAGAAAAAAGTTATGCAAAGTAAAGAGTTTAACAATCTTAAGAAGCTCACTGCTATAGATGACATACTTCCAGTAGTCAAGCTAAACGGAATCCAAGAAAAAATTTCACGGCTCCGAACTTGTTATAATCTTACCCAGCAAGATATGGAAGGTAAATTTATGTGTCCTCACTGCCAGTTTAATCCTTCAGAGAATAATCAGCCTGTCCACGGGGTTTTAGATGGCATCGAAGACGACATTGACAGGATATATAAAGAGTGGACAGAAATTATTGTCACCAGTGTTGAGGATCCAATGGTGAAGGAGAATATTGCCTTCCTCAAATCAGAGCAACAAAATGTCATAAATAAACTGCTTGAGACGAGGAGATTGCCTGACGCTATTGACGGCAATTTCATATCTGGCGTAAACACTTTGATGAAGGGACTTGAAAAGGTTGAAGTGCTTGTTGAGGATATGAAAAAAGCAATATCGGGAGATGGTCCTGTCACTGTAGAGGATATCAGGACGAGATTTGAGAAGTATGTCCGTGAACTAACGAAGGGTAAAGATGAAAGCAAAGTTAGGATCATATTGAAATGACGGAGGAAGCGATATGGAACTCACGAAAGAGATTTTAGACAAAGTAAGAGATATAGAGGGATTTCCTATTGGCAAGGATGAAGATATTATTGAACTGTCGGATCCGCCGTATTATACGGCGTGTCCAAACCCATTTATAAATGAGTTTATTGAGAAGAATGGAAAGCCATATGATGAAGAGAATGATGATTATAATGTAGAACCATATACGGCAGATGTGAGTGAAGGGAAAAATGATCCAATTTATAATGCCCATTCTTACCATACAAAAGTACCACATAAAGCTATAATGAGATATATATTACATTATACAAAACCAGGAGATATTGTATTTGATGGTTTTTGTGGTACAGGTATGACGGGTGTAGCTGCTGGAATGTGCAGCAAACCTGATGCTGTGTTTGGTATTAGTGTTGAGGAAGAATTTAAAAAGGACAGTAAAGTAATCGAATGGGGAGCAAGACGTGCAATTCTTAATGATCTTTCTCCTGCAGCAACATTTATTGCATATAATTATAATTCCCTTGTTGATTTGCAAGTATTTGAGAGCCAAATAGTTCGTATTATTGACGAAATTGAAAAAGAATATGGGTGGATGTATGAAACAATTCACACTATAAAAGGTGAACCGCAAAAAGAGATTACAGGAAAACAAGTTAAAGGTAAAATAAATTATACTGTGTGGTCAGATGTATTTATATGCCATAATTGTAGCCAGGAGATAGTATATTGGGAAAATGCAATTAATAAAGAAGAAAATAGTATAAAAGAAGAACTCGCCTGTCCCCATTGTGGTGTAGGTATAACAAAAAATAATTCTGAAAAAGCCTTTATAACTGTTTATGATTCATTATTAAATAGAACCATAAGACAAGCAAAACAAGTGCCAGTGCTTATCTACTATTTTGTAGGAAGAAAGAGATACATGAAGAAGCCAGATGAATTTGATTTTGAGGTCCTTAAGAAAATTGAGGAGATGGATTTTAAGACATTCGTTCCAATAGCAGAATTGCCAAATGGATATAATACCCAGCAGCCAATTACATCGCATGGATTTAGCAATGTACATCATTTTTATACAAAACGAAATCTTATTATTTTATCAGCTTTATGTCAAAAAATGAGGGATTATCACAAAGCCCTATTAGTGTTCCAATCAGTAGCGGTTACACTTTGCTCCAAACTGGCAAGATATAATCTTGGGAATAGAGGTAATGGTCCTGTTAGTGGTACTTTGTATGTTGCCTCATTAGTTGCAGAAACTAATGTATTTAAAGTATTTCGTGGTAAAATTGACGATTTTAAAAAAGCATTTGCCTTAATGCTTAAAGATAACAATGCTGTAGTTTCATGTGGCTCATGTAAAGATTTAAGCAACATAAAAGATGATTCTGTGGATTATATTTTCACTGATCCTCCATTTGGGGATAATTTAATGTATTCTGAACTCAATTTTATATGGGAAGCATGGCTTAAAGTGTTTACAAATAATTCAACCGAGGCCATAATTAATAAGGTTCAGAATAAAAGTTTGAATGAATATCAAGAACTCATGGAGAAATCATTTTCTGAATGCTATAGAATTTTAAAGCCTGGAAGGTGGATGACAGTAGAGTTCCATAATTCCAAGAATAGTGTTTGGAACGCTATACAGGAGGCTATATTGAAAGCAGGTTTCGTAATTGCTAACGTAAAAACTCTTGATAAGCAACAAGGAAGTTTCAAGCAAGTTACATCAACAACGGCTGTCAAGCAGGATTTAATAATTTCTGCATACAAACCAAAGGATGCATTCGTTCAAAGGTTCTTAATAGAAGCGGGGACGGAAGAAGGTATTTGGGATTTTATCCGAGAGCATTTGTCAAAGCTGCCTGTAGTAATAGAGAATAAAGGTATGTTAGATATTATTCCAGAAAGGCAGAAATACTTGCTATATGATAGTATGGTAGCTTTCCATATCCAAAAAGGTGCAACAGTACCTTTAGGTTCAGCCGATTTTTATCTGGGACTCAAACAAAGATTTCCAGAACGTGACGGTATGTATTTTTTATCTGGACAGGTGAGCATATACGATGCAAAAAGAATGACACAGGACTTAAATGAACAGCTATTGCTGTTCGTACTGGATGAAAAAACGGCGATACAATGGCTCCATAAAGAGCTTGCGACACCGCAGACATACCAAGATATACAACCCAAATTCCTTCAGGAATTGAAACAGCTCAAATATGAGAAAATGCCAGAATTAAGGGACTTGCTCGAAGAAAACTTCCTGCAGGACGAGCATGGTAAATGGTATGTGCCTGATGTTAATAAGCAGTCTGACCTTGAAAAATTAAGAGACAAAAAGCTCTTAAAGGAATTTGACGAGTACAGAAACAGCAAAGGAAAGCTCAAAGTGTTTAGGACAGAAGCTATTAGGGCAGGGTTCAAGCACTGCTGGAAGGAAAAAGATTATAAAACCATTGTTAATATTGGTGAAAGAATGCCGGAAAGTGTGGTACAGGAGGATCCAAGCATACTTATGTACTATGATAATGCTCTGACAAGAATAGGGGATTGATAAAGGAGTGGGATAAGTGACTGATCAAGAACTAAAGCAGTTGCTTGACAAATTTAGAAAAATGCCAGCGGAAACCGAATGGCTTGAGTTTAAGGAAGCCAGAAATCAATATGATTTTAACAAACTTGGCAAGTATTTTTCTGCTTTGAGCAATGAAGCAAATTTAAAGGATAAAAGGTTTGCATGGTTAATATTTGGAGTAAAGGATGACAGCAGGGAGATTGTGGGAACAAATTACAGAATGGACAGAGCCAGTTTAGACAATCTGAAATATGAAATATCACAACATACTACCGATAATATAACATTTTTAGAAATTTATGAGTTGAATTTGAGTGAGGGAAGAGTACTGATGTTTCAAATTCCTGCTGCACCACAAGGCATTCCTGTTTCATGGGATGGACATTATTATGGAAGGAATGCAAGTTCTTTAGGACCTCTTAATATCCAGGAAATAGACCAGATTCGTAGTCAGATAAAAAAAGACGATTGGTCCGCAAAAATTTGCTATGGTGCAACTTTAGAAGATTTGGATAAAGCTGCGATCAAGAAAGCCCGAATTGAATATAAAAAGAAAAACCCGAAACTGGCTGATGAAGTGGACAAATGGGACGATACTATCTTTCTTGATAAGGCAAAATTGACTATTAATGGCAAGATTACTCGGACAGCTTGAATATGATTGATACTATTGGCAGCGGAATAAAGAAAATGTTTTTGTTGCAAATGCAGAGGTATTTCCCTTTGCCAGACTATGACTTGAGCCAACCCGATAAGGTGAAGGTAAGAATTTTAGGGGAAATAATTGATGAGAATTATACAAAGCTATTAATTAGAAATACGAATTTAGACCTTAAAACGGTTATGTATCTGGATAAGGTTCAGAAGAAAGCACCATTAACAAAAGACGAGTATAAATTCCTGAAGAAACAAAATTTAGTCGAGGGCAGATACCCAAATATTTATGTCGTATCCCAGGTGGCAGCAGCAACAGGGGAAAAGGCTAAATATATAAAGAATAGAGCGTTTGATAAGAATTATTATAAAAAGTTGATTATTGACTTTATAAAAGAATATGGTTCGGCAAGCAGGAAGGACATTGATGAATTGCTCATTGATAAATTACCTGATATATTAGACGAAAAACAAAAGAAAAAGAAAATTAGCAATATTATTTCAGAAATGGCAAACAAAGATAACGCAATAAAGAATATAGGAACTTTTTCTAAATCTAAATGGGTTTTAATTTAGAAAAGAAAATTGCCTTTTAGAAAAGAAAATTTGATGTTTAGGAAATAAAGTTTGCCTAAAACGCTAAATTATAAGCATTTTCAGTTAAATTTTCTTTTCTTAAATTATGATTTTTAAAGAGAATTAGAAAAGAAATGTGAATTTAAGAAAAGGATTTTACGAATAGGGGATTAAAAATGTTCAGAATTGGTGACTGGGTTTTAGATAAAGAAAACAAGAAGACGGTTAAAGTTATTGAAATCAATGATTTGTGGGAATACAAGTCTTACAATGTATTTGATCCTGTTGAAAAAAGATCATACTTTTTGTCAGAGGATAAGATTTGCAATGTGGATGCTGGAGATGATTTCAGCATCCATTCTTTCAAATACATTGTAACTTCTGCCCGAATAAAAAATGAGCTTGCAAACGGCATTTTGTCTTCTATAGGGGACAGCATTATCCCGTTACCGCACCAAATCTATGCACTTAATCGAGCATTATCCAGCAATAAGATAAGATACATTATCGCTGATGAGGTCGGACTTGGAAAAACAATAGAGGCAGGATTGATTATAAAAGAGCTTAAGACAAGAGGACTAATAAATAGAATCCTTATTGTCTGCCCTAAAGGGCTTATGACCCAGTGGCATAATGAAATGAAGATGAAGTTTAATGAGAACTTCAATATTGTATTGCCTGAAGACTTTGACTCCATTAAGAGAATATATGATGAAGGAAATATATGGTCCAACTTTTCACAGGTTATATGCTCTCTTGACTCGGTCAAACCATTGGAACGCCGCAACGGCTGGAGCAAAGAGAAAATTGACGAATACAATAAAGAGAGGCTCGGAAGCCTTATCTTTGCGGGCTGGGATATTATCATAATAGATGAAGCACACAGGATTGCAGGCTCCACATCTGATGTGGCAAGGTATAAGCTGGGCAGCAGCCTGGCAGATGTCAGTCCGTACCTGCTGCTGCTCACGGCCACACCTCACCAGGGAAAAACTGAACCTTTCTTAAGATTAATACGGCTTTTGGATCGGGAGGCCTTCCCCGACAGCAATGCTATTGTTAAGGAGCAGGTCGGCCCTTATGTTATAAGAACTGAAAAGAGGGAAGCAGTAGATGGTGAAGGAAACAGACTGTTTAAAAATAGGATCACCAAAGCTGTAAATATAGAGTGGGAGCAGAGACACAGCCTTCAAAAGCAATTATATGAGATGGTTACAAAGTATGTCACAGAAGGCTATAACAAGGCAAGAAAAGAGAAGAAGAATTATATCGGATTTCTTATGGTGCTGATGCAAAGACTTGTTACAAGCAGCACCAGAGCTATAAGAGAAAACCTGGAGAGAAGGCTTGAAATACTCCAAAACAGTGCAACGAGGCTTGTTAGCTTAAGCGAAGCTGATTTATTGGAAGCAGATGCTGAAGAAACCGTTGAGGAACTGATTGCGGTTCAATCCTTCAATATAAAGAAAGAGATCGAAGAGATAAAAGATATGCTGGTTGTGGCTAATCAGGCAGAGCATCAGTATGTTGACACTAAAGCCGAAAAGCTGTTGGAGTTTATATATAAGATACAGATGGAGTACGAAGACTTTAAGGTGATTGTCTTCACCGAATTTGTAGCGACACAGCAGTTTTTGAAGGAGTACCTTGAAAGCAAAGGGTTTAAGATTACAACTCTAAACGGCTCAATGGACATTGAAGAAAGAAATATAACTTTGAAGGATTTCAAGGAAACTGCCGATATACTTATTTCTACCGATGCAGGTGGAGAAGGCTTAAACCTTCAGTTTTCAAACATAGTCATTAACTATGACTTGCCCTGGAATCCTATGAAAATTGAGCAGCGTATCGGTAGGGTGGATAGAATTGGACAAAAAAGGGATGTCTATGTGTTTAATTTCATGCTGTCAGAAACAGTAGAGTTCAGAATCAAAGAAGTTTTAGAGGAAAAACTGGCCACCATTTTTGAGCAGTTTGGGGTAGACAAGATGGAAGATGTCCTTGACCGTGCCGACGCAGAGTTTGACTTTACTGACATCTTTATAAGAGGCATTACCGATCCTAAAAACGCAGACTATTATATTGAAAAGCTGGAAAAAGAAGTTTGGGATAAGACAGAGAAAATCAATGAAATTAAAGGCTTGTTGCGGGATGAAAAGGTGATCGATAAGAGCCTTGTAGCAGGAATCAACAATCTTCCAATAGAGAGCTGGCTGAAGCAGATGTACAGTAGCTTCCAGTTATCCCAGGGCAAAGAAGTGAACATGATTGAGCTTGCTATGATTGATTTGAACAACCAACAAGTAAAGAGTATGCTGAAAAACATACCTGTATGGGTAAAAGGTCATAAAGTACCAGCTTTGGAGCTTGCAGAGGTATCTAATGAGAAAGGATACTGGTCCCTTTGGGAGGTAAGTATCAACGACAGTGATACCAATAAACAGATATTCCCTTTGTTTATAAACGAAAGTGGGATTATGAGGGCAGCTTCTTCAAAAATACTTTGGGAAACTTTTCTTAAGGAGGGTATAAGCCCTGCATTCAGGGGATACAAGGAATTTGAAGACAGTACCTATGCTTTTGTTTATGAGAAAGCGAAGGATTATGCTTATAATCTATTTGAGACCATGAAGGAAAATTATTTAAACAAACTATCCAAAGAGCAGGCAAAGTACGAGTATGCTTTTAAGCTGCGAAAAGAAGCAGCACAGAGGATAGGTCTTGAAAGTGTAAGGAGTTATAGGACAAAATCCATAGGAAAAGAAGAAGAAACATGGAGGCTTAAGATTGAAAAGGAAAAGGTGATTATTCCTGTACTCAAACCTCTGTGCATTGTTTACATGGAGTGATAGCATGATAAACGAAATTATAATAGAAAAGCTATACCTTAAGGAAAATGAATTTATATTGGTTTTTGATCCTGACAACCTTCTTGGAGCAGAGGGTATTGTAGAATATATAAACCAGGCTGGGTTTTCTATTGTCAATTATGAAGACCCTGAAGTTTTTCGATATTACTACGAGGAGAATATCCGCAGTATTCTGGACCGAGGGAAGGTACTCGATAGTAAGGTTCTGATTAGGTATACGGAAGAGCGGATAATCCCTTATGATATAAGATCCAAATGTTTCTTTGTAGAGCTGACGTTGCGGGAAATTTTTCCTAAATTAAGCTATACCGTGATAAAGGAGCTTTACAATGAGGTATTTGATAAACTGTTTAAGGTTTACTCCCATTATAATGGACCTAAACTGGGAGATAAAGGGACAAAGGATTTCATATTAAAAAATGTATATGGTGTAATACCAGAGATTATTGGCGACTTTCAACAGTTGGTGAAGACTTTCATCCCACTATACTATAGAGGAGAAGAGCTGCCAAGGTTGATCGCTGAATACGCAGCAGAAGCTATAAGCAGCAATGGCCAGCTCAAGCAATATCCAGTTAAGACTATAGTAGATGGAAAGGGAACCTTCCTTCATTTTATCCAGGAACAATGGGAGTTATATATCAGAAGAACAAATGGAGAAGATGTAGAAACTGTCATTGACTTTGGAAATTATGAAATCAGAGCTTATATAGATAACCTGTTCCAGGAGAATTTCTTAACACCTGTAAAGCAGCTTAAGCTACGGGAATACCCATCCTGGATGCAATCGGGTGTTGTGTATGACATAGCAGGTAGTACAGAACGCAGGTACGAAAATTGTATTGCAAAAATTTTGAGGGCTATCGAAAATGTAAAGTCTTATAAGGATTGGTTCAGCATTGCAGCATTGTGGGCAGAAGTCCTGGTGATTAAGCATGACCAGGGTAATAACTACTCCCTGGATAATAAGAAATTCAGAGAAATTGGTAAACTATTAAAAGAAACCTTTAAGGAGTGGCTCTCTGAAAACTATAGTATGCTGGCATCATTGTCCTATGCAAAAGCTCCAGTTATGGTCCATAAAATACCCTGGCACATTAATCACCTTTTCCCCAAACAGGAAAATAAAAATGTTGCTATGATTGTTATTGATGGAATGTCACTGGATGACTGGTATGTCATAAAGGAAGCTCTTAATGAAGGCAATAAATATATATTTGAAGAGAATTTATGCTTTGCGTGGATTCCAACCATGACATCAGTATCCAGGCAGGCTATATTTTCAGGGGAGATACCTGCAAACTTTTCTGATACGGTATTATCTACGAATTATGATGAAAAGCAATGGAAGAAATTCTGGCGGAATATTGGCTATAATGATAATAGCATTGCTTTTAAGCGTAATATTAAAGAGTTTTCCGAAGATGGGTTGGAAGATATTTTAAACGATAATAAGCTGCGGGTATTGGGAATGGTAGTAAATATGGTTGATGATATTATGCACGGTCAGCAGCTTTCAATTGAAGGAATGCACCAGGATATACGATTGTGGGCTAACAAAGGCAACTTGCGAAGATTCATTGAGAGTCTGTTTTCAAAAGGTTTTGAAGTTTTTATAACTTCTGATCACGGTAATATTGGTGCCGTAGGGCAGGGTACTCTTCAAGAAGGATTAGCCGTTGAAAGCCCAGGAGAGAGAGTACGCTTCTATAATAGTGAAATGAATTGTGATACAATTATATCGAAATATAAAGCCTTTAAATGGGAAGCAGCAGGGCTGCCTAAAAAGTATAATTATATATTGTCGGAAGAAAACCTGGCGTTTGTGAAAGAAGGAAAGAAGATAGTTACTCACGGTGGATTAGCTATAGAAGAAGTAATTGTACCATTTATACACATGAGAAAGGAAAAATAAAATGCTTGACAGGATTGGTTTTGATAGAGTTGTAAAATTGAATTGGCTTAATAAGACAGCCGAAATTTATAGTCAGGAAAAAGACTTTAAGAACGTAAAGCTGGCCTTGGATTATTATTTAAAGGACGATGTGGGTGGCGACAATAGGAGGAAGACTATAAATATATTGGTTAGAACCTGGGTAAATGTGGATCCGAATCATACAGCAATTAGAGATAAAGCTCTCGAATTTTTAAAAACTGCTGACACAAACGAAAGGATTGCTATTCATTGGTCTATGTTGCTACTGGCATATCCTATTTTTGCCAATCTTACGGCTGCTGCTGGCAAATTGCTTAACCTGCAGGATGAATTTTCTTTAAGTATGGTAAGAAGAAGAATTTATGAGCTGTGGGGTGAAAGGTCTACTCTTCAGTATGCCATTGACAAGATGGTTCGCTCGCTTATAGATTGGGGAGTTATTGAGGGCGGAGAAAAGCCTGGTGAATATAGACGGATAGAGCCACTGGAGATTAGGAATATTGAAGTAAAACTGCTTATGTTAGAAGCATACATTATTGCATCTGGAAAGCCTCACCTACAATTTGTCGAAGTTAATAAGCTGGATGAAATGTTCCCTTTTAAGTTAGATATAGGGTTAGACGATTTTCATAAGGTTAATAAGTTTAAACTCAATAAAATGGGCGGAGAAGTTGTTATTGGGCTGTAATACAGCCTTTTTCTGTAATCAGAATTTAGTATTGCATTTATAGCTCTTATTATAATTACGGTAAGGGGGGAGACAAATTATGCAACATCTTTCTGCCAGATTAGCCTGGCATGACAGTGGCTGGAATGGTCATTTGTGTAAGGAACCGAGTAAGAATATATATTGTTCAGGTAGATATTCATTCCCAGGGGATATGATTGGAGAATATAAAGACACAGAATTGGAGGAAGAGCATAAGTGGGTTCAACAACGAATTTTGTGCTAAGTGGTAATACCCTGGTGTCAATAATCAATGAAACTGTTAATAACTTGAAGGAGTGAAAGATATGGAGTTAACGGATGCTATAAATCTGAGAAGGACAGTAAGAGATTTTTTCGCTGATCGGGTTCCGTATGACGTTGTCAAAAAGGCTTTACAGGCGGGACTGAAGGCACCAAGTTATAACCACCAAAAACAGTGGGATTTCATCTTGGTGAAAGATAAGGATATTAGACTACAGCTCACTAAAACAGAAGAAATGAAAGATAAAATAGATGAAGACCTTAAGAAAAGATTTGAAATGTATGATCCTCTGTCAAAAGAAATGTACCTTGATGCGATACCAAAACAACGAAGGATGATAATGGAAGCCCCTGAACTGTTAATAGTAGTTTATAAGCCAAAGACACAGATAAAAGAGAGTCAGCGGGTGTATGATTTGAACTGTTTAGCTTCGGTATGGTGCTGTATAGAAAACATACTATTATCATTAGCGGAGGACAATGTGTTCGGCGTTACATTCATACCTCAGAATACTGCATTGGTAAAGGACGTTTTAAATATCCCACAGGAGATGGAAGTAGCAGCTTTCATACCCTTTGGATACAAAGCAAAAGATGCAAAGATCTTACCTCAGAAAGAAGCAAAGCTGGAAGAGAAATTACATATCGACCGGTGGTAAGTACTACGGTATGAGATTATCTTAAGATAAAATGGGGATAAGGGGGGATGATATGGTGCGATCTTTTATAGTGGGATTACTAAATGTTGTAGTTACGGTATTGAGTGTTTTTTACATCTCTTTAGTCTTAGCTTATGTTTATACCAGTCTTACTCCTGGCAAGGCAGTGGGATTTGTTGGCAGGTTCAGTTTTATTGAAGCGCTGCAATTTATAATCCTTTTTGGATCGGCGATTTATTACTTTAAATCCAAGCAGCCGCGTATGAAGTTAATTTCATCTGCCGGCTGCATTAGCATGATTGTAATTTTATTGATGATAATATTTTAGGTTTAAGTATTATAGTTGAAGCAGGGGGAGATTTTTATTAAATATGAATGGATGGATGGATGGATGCATACTCCTTTCGAAAAAAGGGGCAGAAAAAGATTTCAAGATAGAATGGAATGCAACGAGAAATCTAATAGCGGGAAAAAGTTTGCCCATCAGGGGAGCGATAAAGAGTATAAACCGATTATTACTTGAAGTGCGAGCCTCTGTTTGGGCGGTCCTCAAAACCGGACAGGAGGAAGGGGCATTGACGGTGAAAAAGTTGCTATCTTTTTTAACGGTTGCTGTACTTGCTCTATCTTTAGCAGCCTGCAGCAGTAATGTCGGCAAGAACTCCAACACAATATATGAAGCGCAGCTCACAGACAGAGAAAAGATGTTTTTATCCATAGTAAACAATAAATACTTTGTCTTTGATTTTAATGTTGATGAAAACTATAAATGGGTTGAAATATGGGTGGATAGGTACGAGTTTGGCGAAAAAGCTTCAGTTAGGAGCAAATTAGGAACAGGGTTGGCTATGAATGAGAAAGGCATGCTTGTGATAACGGTGAATGATGCCGATAGAATGAAGAGTAATTGGACGATAACTGTTGAAAGCGGCGGAGGAACATCCACGGGGAGATTTGCTGAAGAATATATAGCGGATGAGGATGCTTCTTTTTCAAGTGTATCGGGAACCAGAAGTTCAAAAAGTATATCGATAGATGATTATGAAATTGTATTGGCAGGTATCTGTTATAAAAATCAAAATGCGGGCAGTTCTATGGGTTTTCTTACCGATGAATTTTTTAATGATCCTGATAGGAACTTAAGAGAAATAGAAAACTACGATCTTGTTTATCTGGTGAAGTGCAAGTTTTATAGAAACAGCCCTAGCCAATAGGACCAACTAAACCGAAATTTGGACAAAGAAAGGCTTATAAGATAAGGGATGAAGGCTATGGAAATCTTAATCCGTGAAGCGGAAGAGAAGGATTTGCCGTCTATGATTGTTTTATATTCCCAGCCGGATATGGATAATGGAGATGCAATATCCCTGGAAAAAGCAAAGGAGATATTGAAGAAGACAAAACATTATCCATATTATAAGGTGTTTGTTGCTTTGATGGACAATGAGGTGGTTGGAACCTTTGAGCTATTGATAATGGATAATTTTGCGCACAGGGGCGCTCCTTCGGGAATCATAGAAGATGTAGTGGTTTCAGAGAAGTATCAGGGCAGAGGGATTGGAAAAGAAATGATGAGGTTTGCAGTGGAGCGGTGCAGGGACATGGGGTGTTATAAAGTGACTCTATCAAGCAATTTGAAGAGGAATAAAGCGCATGAATTTTATGAACGGATAGGCTTTAAGAAGCATGGCTATAGTTTTTTAGTTGAGATTTAGCTAAGGTTGGAAAGGATTTTGGACATGGATCAAAAAAATCTTAGAACTGATTTGCATATTCATACCACAGCCTCAGACGGCACATGGGGACCGGAAGAGGTCATTGAAGAGTTGAAAAGCAATGACATAGGACTGTTCTCCATTACAGACCACGATACAACTGAAAGCATTGAAAAAGCTGCAGCTCTCGCAGAAGAAAACGGTATAAGCTTTATCCCGGGTGTGGAGGTAAGCGTTTCGTATAACAAGGCGAATTACCATATACTCGGTCTTGGGATCAATCCTCAGAACCACGGGCTTCAGGCAATTCTGGAAAGGAATAGGGTGCTGATGGAACAAAAAGACGATGAGAGCATACTTTATCTTGAAGCACGGCATGGGTGCGTTTCATTCTGCGAGTACAGGGAATATATAAACAACCCGGAGCGCGGAGGTTGGAAAGCGCTCAACTATCTGATTGATAAGGGACTCTGCTCAAGCTACAGGGATTTTTTTAGCCTGTTCATAGGATATGGCAATCCTTTTGAAAAGCTTGATTTTGCAATGCCCCACGAAGCGGTAGAGGCTATTCGCAGCGCAGGGGGAATTCCAGTGCTTGCCCACCCTGGCGCATCCTTTTATAGCAAGGATTACAAGGCTGTTATTAAATATATGCTTACACAGGGGATAGGTGGTATCGAATGCTTTCATCCGGAAAATGATCATGAAATCACACAGTACTGCCTTGGGGTTTGCAAAGAACAAGGCCTTCTAATTACAGGGGGATCGGACTGCCATGGGGATTTTGTCCAGGGCCGGAGGCTGGGACACCCTGAGATATATCTGTCCAGCTTGAGGTTGGACGGCATACATTTCTAAGGCTTCAAGCTATTCATAAAAAATTTTTATACAACAGTTGCAAATTACAACAGTTTCATGTTACAATTATTGCGAGGTGATAACATGGAGGATAAAGGAAGCAATTACTTAAGGGAGTTAATCAGAGTACTGGTAAGGAACTTAGGAATATTAGAAAAGAGTGAGGCAACATGCTGCGGTACAACGATCTCACAATGCCACGCAATCGTAGAAATAGGCAGATCAGAAGACATTTCGTTGAACGAACTTGCGGATTTATTGGCTTTGGATAAGAGTACGATGAGCAGGACCATAAACAATTTAGTGGAAGCGGATATAGTAGTCAGGGATTTGCATCCTGAAGACAGAAGATACGTGACCATCAGACTGACGGATAGTGGCAAGAGAGTATTCGAGACTATTGAAAGCAGTATGGAGAAATACTACAGAAGCATTTTCCATTCAATTCCGGAAGAAAAAAGGGAACAGGTAATTGAGAGTTTGGGGCTGCTTGTGGATGCGGTAAAAGAAAATAAATGCTGTTAAAGGAAAGGGGTTTTGAAAATGGACAGCAATATTAAAGGAAAAATCAAGTCTTATTACGGTGGCATCGCAAAGGAAGTCGGCAGTACAACCAAGGCTTCATGCGGCTGTGGAGCGTCCTGCTGCGGCGATGTCAGCAAGGAATCAGCGATTTATACTAAAGAATACCTCGAAGGTCTGACCGATGATGTGGTTAATGCTTCCTTGGGTTGCGCCAATCCCGTTGTGTTGGCCGGGTTAAAGGCAGGCGAGATAGTTTTGGATTTAGGAAGCGGGGGAGGAATTGACGCGTTCATATCATCAAAGTATGTGGGTGACAAAGGAAAAGTCTATGGGCTTGACATGACCGATGAGATGCTTGAGCTTGCCAACAAAAACAAAGCAAAAATGGGAATTGACAATGTTGAGTTTTTAAAAGGGTATATTGAGGCTATACCCCTGGAAGATGAATCTATTGATGTTATCATTTCAAACTGTGTGATAAATCTGTGTGAGGATAAAGAAGATGCGCTGAGAGAGGCCTACAGAGTGCTGAAGAAAGGAGGCCGATTGGCCATAGCGGATATTGTTCAGCTAAAGGATGTTCCCGATGAAATAACCGAAAGTGCTGAAATGTGGGTAGGTTGTATTGCGGGAGCATTAAAGCCGGATGAATACAGGCAGGTTCTTGAAAAGGTCGGATTTACCGGGATTGAGATTACACCGGAGATTATCTATACAAAAGAGATTATTAAAAGTATAGCGGAACAGAAAGACTCGGTTGATGCATATGGCCGGCTAGATGCGGAACTACTCGACGGCGCTTTCGCCGGGGCCCATGTCAAAGCCTATAAGGAGTGAGGGGTTTGTTATGAACTATAGAATGAGGGAAGCAAGTATGGATGACATAGCCCTGATAACAAATATTTATAATCAGGGTATCGAGGATAGAGTTGCAACTTTGGAAACAAGCTTAAAAAGCGTAGATGAGATGAAGGATTGGATGACCAACAGGAGCGATAAGCATAAGGTCTTAATTATTGAAGATTGCAATGGAGCAGTAAAGGGCTGGGCTTCTATTAATACATTCAATTCAAGATGCTGCTATAGTGGAGTGGCTGATATATCTATTTATATTGAAAGGGAAGAAAGGGGGAAGGGTTTGGGAAAAACCCTCCTCAATTACCTTGTAAAGGTGGCCCAAGAACAAGGATTTCATAAGCTCGTATTAAGCACATTTGAATTTAATGAAGCAGGTAAAAGACTGTACAGGTCAGTTGGTTTCAGGGAAGTCGGGACCTATATCAATCAGGGCACCCTGGACGGAAAGTTTGTAAACGTCACTATTATGGAGAAACTATTATGAATCTTTCCTGAGTATTATATTCCGTACAATCTGTCTGATTTCATCTTTGCCGCATACGGTATCATGCACCACCGGACGGCCTTCGATGCCTTTTACAGCCGGCGGTATGGGTATCCCGGTGTATTCCGACATTATTTCTAAAAGCGTGAAGTCATCTTCATCTTGATATTTTGGATCCAGGGATGCCATAACTGCTTTTGTGAATTTATACGGGCTGGCGGTGGAAACTATCACTGCCTTGGTACCGGTATCTCCTGAAGCTGCTTTATATTTTTCATATGCGGAGTATGCTACCGATGTGTGGGTATCCATGAGATAGCCTGTATTCTCATACAACCCTTTGATAGAAGCCAGTGTCTCTTCCTCTGTCGCAGTCTCACCGTAAAACAGGCTGAATACTTCTTCGTCATAATTCTCAAGCGTGTAAACTCCTGTGTCTGACAGTTTCCTCATAAGCTCGCGCACTCTTTTGCTGTCGCTGCCACAAAGCAGGTAGAGCAGCCTTTCAAGGTTGCTTGATACAAGGATATCCATTGAAGGTGACACCGTGTTTATAAATTCCCTGTTTTTATCGTAGCGGCCTGTTCTGAAAAACTCGTACAGCACCTTGTTTTCATTGGAGGCACAAATGAGTTTTTTGACAGGCAGTCCCATAAGCCTGGCGTAATATGCGGCGAGAATGTTTCCAAAATTTCCTGTGGGTACTGAAATATTTATTTTTTCACCGCATTTCACGGCGCCGCGGGACAAAAGCTGCCCGTAAGCATGGAAATAGTATACGATCTGAGGTATCAGCCTCCCTATATTGATCGAATTGGCAGAAGAAAACATTGCAAAGCCGCTGAGTTCTGCAGCCAGTTCTCTGTCGCCGAAGAGCGCTTTGGCAGCGCTCTGGGCATCGTCAAAGTTGCCTTTGATGCCTATGACATAGGTATTGTTTCCTTTATGCGATACCATCTGCCTTTCCTGCACCGGGCTCACTCCCCCCGCAGGATAAAGAACTATTATCTTTGTGCCTTCCACATTTCCGAAGCCTTCCAGTGCCGCTTTTCCGGTATCTCCGGATGTTGCGGTGAGTATCACGATTTCCCTGTCAATATGAAGCTTTTTTGCAGCTGTCTTCATAAGGTAAGGAAGTATTGACAGGGCCATGTCTTTAAAAGCTATAGTGGCGCCATGGAAAAGCTCAAGCATATACTTGCCGCCGGCTTCCCTCACCGGGGCTATGTCACTGCTCGTGAATTTGTCGTCGTATGCGTTTTCTATGCAGTATTGCAATTCCTCTCTGCTGAAGTCGGGGAGAAACGGTTTCATCACCATGTATGCAGTCTCTTTATAGGACTTGCCTGCCAGGTCCGAAAGGGCAAAATCTATTGATGGAATCCGGCACGGTATATAAAGGCCCCCGTCCGGCGCGATGCCGTTGATTATAGCCTCCGGTGCCGTTACGCACGGGCTTTCTCCCCTGGTGCTCCTGTAGAACCCAAGACCGTCGTTTATGAAATAATCCATCAGGCAATGGCCTTTTTCAAAATATAAGCCTGTTTCCCTTGCCGCTGATTCGCCATACCCGCAGTTCCCGTATGTACTATCAGCCCTTCCGCTGTCGAATATGACAAAGGGAACAGGGTCGGCGGTATGGGTCCTTATGGTCACGGGAGTAGGATGGTCCGGAGTCAGCAGTATGCGGTACGGTTCCGCTGTTTTATCCATTTCTGTTTTGATATACGATACTATTTCCCCGTCAATATATTCTATAGCCTTGATTTTACTGTCCAGCTCACTGCGGTGCCCGCATTCGTCCGGCGCTTCCACATGCAGGTACACAAAATCATAGCCATTCTTCAGCGCGTTCACACAGGCCTCGGCTTTTCCCCGGTAATTTGTATGCAGCGTGCCGGTAGCACCTTCAACTTCAAGGACATCAAGCCCTGCGCACTTTCCAAGCCCCTTTATCAGGTCAACCGCGGAAATGACGGCGCCCCTAAGCCCGTATTTGCTGCGGAAGTCCGGCAGGGCAGGTTTCTTTCCTTCGCCCCAGATCCATATAGAATTTGCAGGGCGCAGGCCTCTTTTGACCCTGTCTGTATTTACAGGGTGGTCTTTCAGAAGCATATAACTTTTTTCCATCATATCCAGTATAAATTCCCCCTGGGGGCCTGACGGCAGGTACTTCTCTATTTTCTGGCCGAGTATATCATGCGGGGGTGTAAGGATATATGTCTCGGGCGCCATGTTCCAGACCGCTATATGACGGTAGCTTGTACCGGTATAGAACTTAATGAATTCCTTTTCAATATGTGGTTTTAAGTAGTTAAGCAGTACTTCGGCTTCTGCAGTGGTTATCTCATCTGCGCCATGGTCAAGTATGGTTTTATCCCTGTAATTTTCTTCATCGGTAAGGGTAACGAAATTGCACCTGAACGTGACGTCTCCACCCTTAAGGTCAAGGCCTAAGCTGGCGGCTTCGAAGGGGGAGCGGCCGGTATAGTATTCAGCCGGATCATAGCCCATTACAGACAGGTTAGCGGTATCGCTTCCCGGTACCATCCCGTGAGGTATGGTTTTTGCCATGCCGGTCTGTCCGTGCTGGGCAAGGATATTCATGGCCGGAGTATCCGCGTATTCGAGCGGTGTTTTTCCGGACAAGCTTTCATATGGCACATCACTCATGCCGTCTCCGATAATAACTATATATTTCATAACAAACACTCCTGTAGAAAGTAATAGTGTATGATATATTATACGATATATGATCCTACTGCTGTCAATAATAATGTTACTAAAAAGTAAAGGAATTATCATGGCGTCACCGGCAATCCGCATCTATAACAATATAATTCTTCTTTTCTTTTGCTCTGTACAGGGCTTCGTCGGCAACTCTAATAAACTGTTCAGTACCAACATCTTTTCCTTCTTCTATTGAGGCTATACCGATACTTATGGTGATTTTACAAGTGATGGTTTCACAAGAGAAAACGTGATCCTCTACTACAGTTCTAATTCTATCGGCGATATTAAAAGCCTCTTCGGTATCGGTATGGAAAAGGATCACAGCAAATTCTTCCCCACCCCATCGGGCAATTATATCGTTTTTTCTTGTGCTATTTTGCAGGATTTCTCCGAATTGGTGCAGTACATGGTCTCCAACCATGTGTCCGTATGTATCATTAATGCCTTTAAAATTATCTATATCAATTAAGATAAGCGAAACCGGGGTTTTAGTTTTTATTTCAGACAGTTTTGCAAAAAAATATTTTCTGTTGCGCAGACCGGTCAATGCGTCCATATGTACCTGCTGGTACAATGTTCTTATCAGAATACCACATGCTGTGCTGACTATCAACTGAATTATTACGAAGGGCATCCAAACTAAAACTTGCTTATGATAAAATCTATCTATTGAAAGCGCTGCAAACCATAAAAGCAGCCCGGCTAGCAGCAGAACAAGAGGAGCATGCTTATATAATTTCTCTTTCATCAGTATCACCATAGCTCCTTTTTAATTTGTTTTTTTTTGGGTCTTTTTGGTAATGCTCTACAATATATTTATCAACTTTCTGACTTATTTTTAAGATAATCCCCTTGTTCATGTTTATATTTGTGGCATTGTTAAGGATATTTCTTGCTATTTCGATTTTATTTTCTTTTTTCATACCATCAACTCCCTGTAAGAAACAACCATATAACATAATTTTACAAAACATATTGTCTTATTGCAAACTAATTATTTGTGCACACAGCAAGTTCAGATACCGCGTAAAGTTAGATAAAGTATTTAGAGACAGGGAGTGAAAGAATAATGGAGAAAAATACAAACAATATGGATATAGATAAAAAAGCCATAGGGCAAAGAATAAGAGAAGAAAGAGAAAAGCTCGGGCTATCCAGGGAAGAATTTGCAGAAATCATAGAGCTTTCGGACTACTATGTAGGGCAATTGGAACGGGGAGAGAGACAGATGAGTCTTACCGCCTTAGTAAAAGTAGTTAACTGCTTGCATGTATCTTTAGATTACCTGATTTTCGGGAAGCCTCTTTATAATGATTGTTATGCTCACGATGCTCATGATGCATATGACAGCAACAATGACACAGATATAAATAGCTTGCTTAAAAAATGTTCACCTAAGGAACTGGAATTATTCAAAAAGCTTATAAAAACAATCCTTCCTTATTTATGTGAAAACTAAATATTGAGCGTGACGAATATCAGCCGCTTTATTAGTTTAAGCAGCAGATATTTTTTTATATAAAGTATTGACAACTTCGGGGCAAATAAACTATAATAAAAATGTAATAATTACAAATTTAAAAACGTAACAATACACAAAAATATAAGAGCATAAAGTTAGAAAGGGAGGGAGATTTATTAAACTGTCTAAGGATAATATCGTTGAACATCTGTTGGAGCATGGCATAAAACCGTCTTATCCAAGGATTAAAATTCTGGAGTATTTAATAACAAAACGCAGCCATCCTACCGTAGATGAAATATATAGCAATCTGGTTAAGGAAATTCCGACATTGTCCAAGACAACGGTGTATAATACTCTAAATCTATTGATAAGCGCCAACATTGTAAGGGTTGTAGCAAGTGAGGAAAACGAGACAAGATACGATGCGGATGTCACAAGCCACGGGCATTTCAAATGCGAGAAGTGCGGTGCAATCTATGATTTCCGCATTGACGTAGGAGCTCTAAAAACAGATGACTTAAAAAACTTTAAAATCAAAGAAAAAAATGTATATTATAGGGGCATTTGTGAAGAATGTCTCGACAATATAGAAAATAAAATTTGAGATGGAGGGATCTTATGAAATCATTAAAGGGTACAAAAACTGCAGAAAACTTGATGAAAGCATTTGCCGGAGAATCACAGGCAAGAAACAGGTATACTTACTATGCATCCACAGCTAAAAAAGAAGGGTATGTACAGATATCCAATATATTTATGGAAACAGCTGAGAATGAAAAGGAGCATGCAAAGAGGTTCTTTAAATTCTTGAATGAAAGCCTGAAAGGAGAAATGGTGGAAATAAACGCATCATATCCTGTTTCCTTAGGGGATACCAAATCAAACCTGCTGGCAGCAGCAAACGGTGAAAACGAAGAGTGGTCAGACCTATATCCTGAGTTTGCAAAGGTTGCGGATGAGGAAGGTTTCCCTGAAGTTGCCATAGTATTTAGAAAAATCGCAGAGGTTGAAAAACATCACGAAGAAAGGTATAGAAAGCTGTTAAGCAACCTGGAAAACGATTCGGTATTTAAAAAAGCTGTAGTTACTAAATGGAAATGCAATAACTGCGGATATATTCACGAAGGCGAAAGTGCTCCGGAAACATGCCCGGCATGCGCGCATCCACAGGGATATTTCGAGGTGCTTGTAGAAGCATATTGATGGCTTAGAGCCCTCATGCTGCCTACCGCAAACAAAGTCTAAAGGCTAATCGATAGAAAACATACAGAAATATTATATCGGACGGCAAAAGAACGAATGAATACAACCTCAACATTGTATCCATTCGTTCTTTTGCATGTTAAATTAATATACCGCCTATTTGTAGAGGGAATTATTTGCCTGACGTCGAATGGTAATATGTTACATAATCATTAACTCTATGAAGCGGGAGGAGTTCTGTAAATGAAACTGGAAACCGAAAGGCTTGTATTGATTCCCTTGACTCTTGATCATTTAAGGCTGGCAATTACCGATAGGAGCAGGATGGCGAGCGAACTAGGCCTGGATAACGATGTGGAAAGTCTCAATGAAACCATGAAAAACGTATACGGGATAAAGATTGAGAATATTGAAAAGGACCCTGATAATTATCTTTTCTATACATACTGGCAGCTGGTGCACAAAGATGATAATAAAATAGTAGGGGAGATCGGATTCAAGGGTATGCCCAAGGATAACGGCCAGATTGAAGTAGGTTATGGCACGGAAAAGGAATACAGGAGCAGGGGATATATGATCGAGGCATTGAAGGAGTTAGTCAGGTGGGCGTTTTCACAGGAAATTGTAGCGGTAAGAACGATTATTGCCTGTACGGACAAAGGGAATATCCCTTCCCACAGGGTGCTGGAGAAAGCAGGCATGAGAGTATATGTGGAAGACGATAGGTATCTGTATTGGAAAGTAGAAAATATAAAAATAAGGAAGGATTAATATATGACATCTGGTAAGATGAACAGTAGAAAAATATTCTTTATACTTATTGCTGTAGCATTGTTGGTACTGGCATATACCTTCATTGAACCGTATAGGCTGGAGATGAACTCAATTGATATAATCAGCAGGGATATACCCGTCGCATTTAACGGAACCAGAATAGTGTTCATTTCGGATATTCATCATGGACCTTTTTTCTCCCGGGAACGTTTGAGAGGACTTGTTACAACAATAAACAGTATAAACCCTGATATCGTTTTGCTGGGAGGAGATTATGTACACAGGGATGCCAAGTATATAGAACCTTGTTTCCAGGAACTTAGCAGCCTTAAAGCCGGTTTGGGGAAGTTTGGAGTGCTTGGCAACCATGACCACTGGGAAGGCAAGGATCTAACACTGCAAAGCATGAGGAAAGCGGGCATCACAGCTATTGACAACAAAGCGCAGTGGCTTTATAAAGACGGGGCAAGGATAAGAATTGGAGGAGTGGGTGACCTGTGGGGGGATGTACAAGACATCTTACCTACTGTTGAAGGAGCAGAGGAGAGCGATTTCATCATTCTCGTATCCCATAGCCCCGACTACGTTGAACGGATTACAACGCGTAAGATTGATCTGGTTCTCAGCGGACATACCCATGGAGGACAGGTAACCCTGTTTGGGCTCTGGGCTCCGCTTATACCGTCCCAATACGGGCAAAAGTACAGGAGCGGAATGATTGAGACCGATTATACTAGGGTTATCGTATCCAACGGTGTCGGTACGATTACTCCTCCGGTAAGATTTTTTGCCAGGCCTCAGGTGAATATTATCAATCTGAAGAAAGAAGTGAACAATACGCAAACCAGATAGCAGACCGCAAAACGTAGAGAGTTTGTTAAGACGCAATTGAAGATTGAATAGAAAAAGGGGAGTATATAGATGATTTTTAATTAATATCTGTCTGAGGGGGGAGGGCAAATGAAAAAACCAGGTGTCGTTTTGATTTGCATTACAATGCTCGGCCTGTGCGGTGCAATAGCATCTGATTATTATTGGAGTGTTATTAATATTGGGGAAACTCTTTAAGGCTAAAAGCTAATTTGGAGTTGCATCATAAAAACAGGCCGATGGGATATAGGATGGACTGAAGAGAATGGTATTACGGGAGGTGAATTCTTTGAAGCGGAGATACACAAAGGGCATTCTGACAATTATATTGCTTTTGCTCCTGTTTATAGTTGTAGCTGCAACCTCTTGCAGCAGTAATAAAGTGGATATCGAGAAAACCGCAGAAATTGACCGACTGAAGAATGAAGTTGAGAAGCTCAGGGCGCAAATAGCCGAGATGGAAAAACAATTGATGGAGCTGGATGAGCAAAGGATGGAACTGGAACTGCAGCTTGAAGAATGGGAAGGCTTGATTCCGCATCATGGTATCGGTGAGTTCTGGGTTGAGGGGACTGTTTTGTCTATAGATGAAAAAAACAGGGTTATAAAGATCGAGCAGCATTTTGATGACAACTCTGTTAAGGTCAATCCCAAAATCCATATACTGCCGAAGGCCATAATACAGGAAAGGGTGATAGACCTATCCGGTCCTACTATTAAGGTGCTCGAAGTAAGAAACTATATGGATGAACCCCTGTCTAAACATTTAGAGGTTGGGGGAACAGCGTCGTTTCTATACAGGCAGGTGGACGGGGTGGCAAAGTTTGTTATGGTAGATATCGTGAAGAATAACTAATTCTTCATCTTGGATAGCTCCCTTTGGAACCAGGCGGTATGGAGGTCCTCGTCAAATTACAAATCAATCTGTCCTTATCCATATCAGCACTCCTAGCAGTTTATCGAATAAAGATGCAATAATAGCATTTTATTTAAGCAGTCAGATTATTCGGGTAATATTTTGCATGCAAAGATCCCTTTGTTTTGAAAAATGTGGCGTTAACATCATATTGCATGCCGGTGAATACACTATAAAAGAAACACTAGCATGCAGTGGGGTGGTTAAATATGAATGGAATTCAGTTACCCGTCAGCATAAGGACTATGAGGCTGTTTTGGCCGAATCTTATCGTGTATTACCCGGAGGTTTACGGGATGGCAGATACTGTAGTTCAGCAAAAGATTAACACAGAAATACTGAAGCAGGTGGACAGATTGATCCGCGACCAGGGGTATTACCAGAACCCTATGACCCAGATTACCGGCTACTACGAGATTAAAACAAACGAGAGAAATATTTTGAGTCTGGCTCTGATAAACTACGCATTTTCCGGTGGAGCCCACGGATTAACCATTATGAGATCCCTGACCTTTGACGTGGTATCGGGCAAATCCTATCAATTGAAAGAATTGTTCAAAAAGGACAGCGACTATGTCAAGGTGCTTTCGGAGATAGTGGGTGTGCAGATAAAGGAAAGGGATTTACCTCTCCTGGAAGAGTATAACGGAATAAAGCCTGACCAAGATTATTATATAGCTGACAAATGTCTTGTTCTATATTACCAGTTGTATGAGTTGGTTCCCTATGCTTATGGGTTCCCGTACTTTCCCATATCCGTATATGAAATACAGGACATTATTGACGAAGACGGACCGCTGGGAAGGATGATATGGTAAAAAAGATGATAATACTGAGATTCAGACATCCCTGTCCTGGGGATTTTTTTTAATATTCCTTGTTGTTTTTATCCCGATATTGTCATATTCTAAATATGAAACCGGCTGGGAACAGCTTCTAAAATAGAGGTGTAGTTACCGTTGGCGGAATGTACGCAATAAATTTACTGTAAAGGGGATGCAGAATATGCTGCTTGTAGTGAATTGCTTTCTGGAGGATAGGTTTGCGGAATCCTTTGATAATGCTATTATAAGGAGCATCGGTAAGGAGTACGTAGAGCGCAGGTTTGTAAGGATGTCTGAGATTCATAATATGCACGATCTTTCTCCCTATACCCATATGATTATCTCCGGGTCCGAGGCCTCAACCCTGGACGATTATCCCTGGAATAAACACCTGGAGCGTTTGGTGCATAGTTTTGTACAGAGTAAAAAGGCCGTTCTTGGAATTTGCTACGGGCATCAATTTCTGGTAAGGGCTTTGGCTGGGAAGGAGCATGTCAGGAGGGCGGCCAACCCGGAGATGGGATGGACAAGGGTGGACCTTTGTGAGAATACATTGTTCAATCAAATCAACCGGCCGGTATGCATGGTTGCACACTATGACGAGGTATTTGACCTGCCGGAGAGTTTTAAAATAATCGCATCCACACCACGGTGCGGAGTTCACGGTTTTCAGTACAAAGACTTACCGGTATGGGGGGTGCAGTTTCATCCTGAGTATGACAAGGCTGACGGAGATGAGATATTCGATGTCTTTTCAAAAAAAGACCCAGGGCTGTATAAATACTTTATTAACGATTTAGATGACGAGAATAGCGCAGACCACAACAAAAAATTCTTCAGTAACTTTCTCAGAGTACAGGTATAAATATCTTTCACTGGATTTGATGCTCCAATAGAAGTTGACGGTCCATCCGGGGAACCGGTCGTTTGCGAGGGGAGGGGAAAGGTATGCCCTACGCTGTTGAGCTGTTGTTTGATAAAGAAACCGAGGAATACATATACGGGATTTGGGATATTCTGCACCGGACGGGTTTGAACAGGTATATGATTGAATCCGGCGGAAAACCTCATATTACACTGGCCATATACGATACGGTGAACTACCCCAGGTTCGAAGAAAGGGTTGAGCATTTTTTTGGTGGGGTAGAAGGCTTTCCACTGAATTTTTCGTCTGTCGGCATGTTTCCCGGAGGGCGAGGCACTGTTTTTCTTGCTCCTACGGTTACCAGCGGTCTCTTGGATGTGCATGGCAGGTTCCACCATGCTTTCAAAGACCATGACGACCTGGCATGGGAATATTATAAACCGGGGTTATGGGTGCCCCACTGTACTGTTTCAACGGATACCGACTATGAAACTGCCATAGAGGTGTTGAACCTGATCAATGAAACATTCCGGGGTATGACAGCACAGGTTAACGCCGTCGTAATCGTCAAGTTTAGACCGATTAAGCATATGCTCTATGTGAAACTGGGTTGCTGATGGAATGCTGCGGTACTGGGTTCTGACGGTGTAACCTAGGTATGGTTAATAAAGGTATGAACCGTATGTAAGGATACCCGGTTCATACCTTTATTAAAGATTGCTACTGCTTGTCCTTAAGATACTGTCCCAGAAGTTTGTCGGTAGCCATAATATGATTCCTTAGCCAATCTGCAAGCATTTTGTTTGTCTTTATAACGTTTGACAGGCTTGTTCCTTCGTTTTGTATTTGCTGCTTCAGGGTTGTAAATGACAAAACAAATTCCTGGTGGCTTCTTTTATGGACATCATATCCCGGATAGTTGGATTTTCTCATCAGTTCTTCCTCTGAAGAAAAGTGTTCCACCACATAATTCTCAAGAAAATTAACAAGTTCGGACAGGGATTTTTTCCCTTCACCTCGGGAACAGGCATCATACAGAGCGTTTATCTGCCTGAAGAGCTCCTTGTGCTGGTCATCTATTTTTTTGTTTCCAACCGCAAGGTTATCGGTCCATACTATTGACATGGTATTCCCCCTTTGTTAAACGTATCTTATACACGTATCTTATACATTTATACCCTAAATCTTTTATGTTAAAATATAATTTGGGCACAATTTGTCATGATTTATTAGTTTAACACATACAGGCTTTTTTAATACTGGTATAGTTACTTCCTTCTGTTCATCTACAGGCTTTTTGGAATTGACTTTTACAGCTTTTTTATATTTTAAATATACTTTTGGCATCCCTTATAGCTTGATTTTTAACAGCGCTTGGCATGTCAGCAGAAATATCTTTTGACGATAATTTAACCGGCAAATCAGTAGAAACCATGCTTGAAACAATGGCATTAACAGTAGCAATATACTCGTTAGAAATATCTTGAAGTAGTTTGGATTGCTCCTTATCTAGAATTATTTTAAATTTTACTGTTATGTCCAAAGTTTCACCCCCTTGTTTTTTTGTTCATCAACATAGCGTTTTGTAGTTTAGACTTGGCAAATGTTGCAGGTGTTTGAATTCCTGCCTTAGTCTTCTGGAAGTCACTCCTTTCACTTTTGCCATTATGTCTGCCGGACTTAAATGAGGAAGTGCATTAAGAACTTTACGCCTATATCTTGGGCAGAAAACAAAATGATGGTTTATAATTAGTACTGCGACATTTTTATTAAAATAGACGTCTTTCACCCCGCCATTAAAACCGTAGGCTTTTAGGCGGATTTTTCTGTAATAGACTACCCGGACGGTGAAAAGCAGACGGAAATTAAAGGGAGCGCCTGAGGGCGCTCTCCCGCTTTCACCGTACCGATTTAAGGATACCCAGCTTTGCCAGGTCTTTTATGGTATTCCCCTCATCGGTTTGTTCATCTATCCTTTTCTCAAGCATACCTTCATTTTCAACTATACCCGCTATTTCTTTTATCGTGTCATAGCTGCTCCAGTTTGGATGCTTATCCAGATATAAAAGGACGCAATTTTTTTTACCTGAAATTGATTCTGCAGACAGGGAGGCCTCCCTTATATCTTTAATCATTGTATCGATCAATTCACAGGTATCTTCCTTTACAGCGCCGCTCAACAGGCACAGGTTGAAGGCGAGTAAGGACTTCAGCAGTATTGCTGAACTTCTGTCTGTATTAGGTTTAACCTTGGCGTTGACAATCCGCTCTATCAGGTACCTTACGGCTTTTTCTACCTGTTTCTTATAAAGGGACAGGTTTTCCCTGCCGGCTGTCAACGCTATGATGACCAGTGCAGTGGTTTCGATTTTATCGAACATGTCGCTTTCGTCATTATTTGAGAAGGCTCCATTTGCCTGCTGGTTCCTGGCAATAACTCTTAGTATATCCGGAAGGCTCACGGCTGCCTTCCGGCCATGCTCCCTTTGTTCTGTGAGAAAACACGGTAAATCCAGTTGATTTTCAGGTTCAGGATTATGCAGCACAAAATCAGCGGATTGCGGCCTTGGAGTACTGTACGGAGAAGAGAGTTCCCGTAACGAGGTGCAAGCCATATCTGCGGTGGCTTTCCACCCTCTGGGTAGGGATACCGGTATTGTCTTCGTTATGGGAAGACCGGTGACCTTGTTATTTCTGACATGAACAGCAATAAAGGATGTAAGGGAAGACATTATACCGTACTTCTTTGACAGCTTTATTATTTCTTCCCTAATCCTGTTTTCTCTCCTGGGGACTGTGACCACCAGCATATCTTCAAGCTCTTCTATCATCTTTCTGGCCCAGAGTTTTTCCAGAAGATTGTAAGTACAGCCCTCTGACATTGAAGAAGTATGGAGACTTTGGCTAACCTTGACCTTGCCGGATTTTCCGCTGAAAACCACTTCACCCTCTATAGGCTTGTAAACCCTGGCAAGTATGTTTACAGGCTCCATATCATACACTTCGGCTATCCTTTTGGGAAATACTTCTACGGTTTTGAGATTATTCCATTCCAGTTCTATTTCATTTGCAGACGGAGATGTAATCCTGGCAAATTGCCTGATGACCTTGTCATCGATTCTTTCTCCGGGATATATGAACTCCGCTTTACCCCTTCCCACCTCAGCCAGCTTTTTAATAAAATAACTGTTCACTGCGGTATCGATACCAAAGGGATAAATCCTGCTGTTTCCAATATTCTCTGAAACGTAGTTCAGGACTTCGTCTTCGTTACCCACCTGTCCGTCTGTAAAGAGGATGATTATACTGTCTTCGGTTCTTTCAGGGTCTAACGAATGCTTGATGGCCCCCAGAACCTCAGTACCTCCCTCAGCTTCAAGGCCGTCTATCCAGACGGAGGTCCGGTCCAATGTAATCTGTGTGAAAGGCAGGTTTGAAGTATCTGAAAAATAATGCGTCTTGTTTGCATAGGCAATCATATTAAAAGTATCATTATTTGACAGATTCCTTATGCAAATCTTCAGGGCGTTTTTTGCCTGCTCCAGTTTCTCGCCCGACATAGACCCGGAGATATCAATGAGGAACAGGAAATTCTTCGTGTTATCCTCTGCGGTTGGAGGGATTTCGGGGACAAAGGTCATATACATTATGCCTTCATCCCCCTCTCCCTTGTATATTATACCCCTACTGCTTTCTTCGTTCACACAGGTGAATAACAGGACAAAGTCCCGGTCCGGAACATCCGCTCCATCTTTCAGGGTAACCTTGAAGGTATTCTCCGGATGTTCCTCGACAAGGATGTCATGGGATGGGGATTCTATAACCCTTACAGGTCTTAACAGGTTTGCAGTAAGAGAGACTGCCACCTTGTAGTCAACGGAGTCTATGGGAGGGGTTATATAGTCGGCATCGGGTACCCTGTCGGTGGGGTTGGCTGTTCCGGGGCCTGTTTTATGGCCTACCGGACAACCTGGTATGTACCTCGGGGCAACCACCATAGGAATCATAAGCCGCAACTGAAGGTCGCTGAATTCCAGGTCTTCAATGTATTCAATGGTTATTTCAACGGTCTGTCCGGACAGTATTTGGCCTATCGACAGGTGGAAGATGTTCTGCCCGAACTGCTCCAAAAGAAAAGAGCTGTCGCCGGCCCGCACGCTTCTGTCATAGGTCCTATAACCCTCATCCTTTTCCACAAGGAAGCTGTTTATACTGCTATCTCCCATACGGGCTTCAAAGGCTGTTACGGCGGCGCCTGGGGGTATCGGGAAAACATATACCGCTTCGAGGTTTTTACTGCCTTCGTTTTTAAATACCTGTTTTACGGTTATCTCCGAAACGTTTCCCCATATCTTACCCGAAACCGAAATTCCCTTCAACGGGATATTGCAATATTCGCCTTTATTATCAATAAACCCGGCTTTCATCAGTATTCCCCCTTTACTTCTTCATCGAAAAGTTTCCTGACATAGCTGACCAGCAACTCAATCTTATCCATGCTCTTATCAAAAATATCCACAGAGCAGTGCAATTCAAGGCCCGGGATCAGCTTTATTTTTTTGTATACGTCTCCCAGGGAAGGTCCCTGCGGATGTGCTTTCGCATTTGAATTCGCCGGGTCTTCAAAGCTTGCATCTTCAGTATGTTCCAGCATTTCTATGACGCCATTATAGTCTAATCCTACAATAATACCCCTGATTTTTTCAAGGGGCAGGAATCTTTCCTGGAGTTTTTTTATCAGGAGAATCCTTACCAGATGGTTGTCGGTATAATAGCTGTTTTGGCCGGACCCTTCTGAAGGGGGAATTAGCCCTCTATTAACATAATAATGCACGGTGCGTTTTGTGACGCCGGCTTTTTTGGACAGCTCTCCAACTCTGTATTTCTTTATCGGCATTAGGATCACGGCTCCCAGGAAAAATTAGATTATATTTATATATAATATAACATCATTACGTAGCGATGTCAATTCTTAAATGGTTGTTTTACAATTTTATGGCAGCTAATAATGATAATAGTATATAATAAAAGGTAGTGAAAGGAGACAGGGCTATGACCTTAAGAATCATATACGGGCGTGCAGGAAGCGGCAAGACACATTTCTGCTTGAATGAGATCAAGTCAAAACTTATCAGTGATCAGTGGCCAGTGGCCAGTGACCAGTGGCTAGCACCTAGTACCTGTAATCTGCAAACTACGAACTACCAACTACCAACTACGAACTATCAACAAGGAATGTCCCCAATGAATCCTCTTATTCTGGTTGTCCCTGAACAGTTTACCCTACAGGCCGAGAAAAGCCTGGTAAGCATGACCGGCACGGGAGGAATTATCCGGGCTGAGGTATTGTCTTTCAGACGCATGGCCTATAGGGTTTTTAACGAAGTAGGAGGGGCTGCGCGGCGCCACATTAACCCTGCCGGTAAGTGCATGCTTTTGCTGCGCATAATTGATGAACTCAAGGATAACCTTGAAATATTTTCAACAGCTGCTTCGCAGCAGGGGTTTACCGGTGTTCTTTCGGGCGCCATAGCTGAATTCAAACGCTATAATGTTGCACCGGACGACCTGAACCGCGCCTGCGAAATGATGGAAGAAGGCCTGCTGAAGTGTAAGATCAGGGAACTATCCCACATATACAGACGGTTTAACGAGACGCTTCATGAAAGATACATAGATGCGGACGATGACCTGACGCTGCTCGCCGAAAGGTTGGACCGCAGCGTTCAGTTTGACGGAGCTGAGATATGGATAGACGGTTTTTCCGGGTTTACCCCGCAGGAGTATAAGGTTGTGGAAAAACTGATGATGAAAGCCCAAAGGGTTAGTGTAAGCCTGTGTACAGACTGTATTGCCGGGGATTATACGTTTGACGGTACCGATGTGTTTTCACCCGTGAAGAGGACGGCCTCAAGGCTTATTGATATTGCCAGGGAGAACGGGGTGGTTATGGAAAAGCCCGTAGAACTTGGCGGCAATCCGCTGTACAGGCTCCGCGGCAGTAATGAGCTGCTGCATCTTGAGAGTAAATTCTTCACTTTTCCTCATAGTCCTTATACCGGTAAAACGAATGATATAAGCGTATTCATGGCGTCAAGCATTTACTCTGAGGTTGAGAATACCGCCAGGGATATTATCAGGCTTTGCAGGGATGAGGGTATGAGATATAGGGATATTGCGGTAGTCATGAGAAATCTTGCGGGATACGAGAAACTGGTATCGGCAATCTTTTCCCAGTACGGGATACCCTGTTTCATAGACAGAAAAAAACAGGTCAGCAGCCACCCACTGGTTCAGCTTATACTATCCGCCCTGGAGATATTTGTAAACAGCTGGTCCTATGAGGCGGTGTTCAGGTATCTGAAGACAGGGCTAACGGGTATCGCTCGTAGGGATATTGACATGCTTGAAAACTACGTCCTGGCTTGCGGGATAAAAGGCGGAATTTGGACAAGGGACAGCGATTGGGATGCTGCAATGATGCCCAATTTTGACGGGAGGGAAAGATCCGGTTATGAGACCGGAAACATTGAGAGGATAAACGAAATCAGAAAAAGAGTGGTGCAGCCCCTGGCCGCATTCCGCATGAAGACCAGGGGCAGAACAAAAGCATCTGATATGTGTACGGCAGTTTATGAGCTGCTTGTTGACCTGGATGTACCATCTAGAATTGAAGATACGATAAAGGTTCTTACAGAAAAAGGTGAGCTAAACCTGTCCAACGAATACAGGCAGATCTGGAATATAGCGATGGAGGTTCTTGACCAGGTCGCAGAGGTGGTGGGGGACGAATACGTAACCGCCGAAAAATTTCTGAGGCTTCTATCGGTAGGCTTCAGCGAATATAAGGTCGGGCTTATACCCCCTGCCCTTGACCAGGTCCTGGTAGGAAGCGTGGAGAGAACGAAAAGCCATGAAATTTCCGCACTATACATACTGGGCGTCAACGATGGAGTGTTTCCGTCCGTAACAAATGATGAGGGTATCCTTACCGACAGGGATAGGGAAACCATGCGTTCAATCGGCATTGACCTTGCCCAGGATACAAGGACACGGGCCTTTGAAGAGCAGTATATGATGTATAACGTGCTTTCAGCAGCAAGCAAATATTTAAGAATCAGCTTTCCGTTAGCCGACCATAACGGTGCAACACTGCGGCCTTCCATAATAATCTCCAGGCTGAAAAGGGTGTTCCCCGGCATTACCGAGGTTACGGATATTATTCCGGTGGAGGATATCGAAGATAAGCTCAGCAGAATAACAGTACCGCTGCCGACCTTTAACGAGCTTATATCGGCGGCAAGAAGGAAATCGGAAGGGGCTTCAATCGATCCTTTTTGGGCGGATGTCCAGAGGTGGTACGCTGCCAACGATGATTGGAGGCGAAAATTTGAAGAAGCCCTGAAGGGGATCAGGTATACCAACCATGCAGCTCCGGTAGCCCTGGACAAGGCAAGGAGATTGTACGGGATGCCGGTGTATACGAGCATATCAAGGCTGGAAAAATATGCGGCATGCCCCTTTTCCTATTACGTCCAGTATGGTCTTAAAGCCAGGGAACGAAGGGCCTTCGACCTAACGCCTCCGGATGTTGGAACCTTCATCCATAATGTAATAGACAGGTTTTCCAGGAGAATATCCGTTAAGGGACTTGGCTGGAGAGAGCTGGAGAAAGAGCAGTGTGCGTCGGAGGTCTCCGCAATCGTTGATGAAATCCTTGGGGAGATGTCCGGATCGGTTGTCTACAGTTCTTCACGGTACAAATACCTGATAAAAAGGCTTAAAAGGATTTTGTGCAGGTCTGTGTGGCTTATAGCCGAACATATAAAAAGAAGCGGATTTGAACCGTTGGGATACGAGGTAGCCTTTGGTGAAGACGGAAGGTTCCCCCCTATAACCGTTGAACTGCCATCGGGAGACAAGGCATACTTAACCGGAAGGATTGACAGGGTTGATACCATGGAAACCCCGGAAGGTACATATATCAGGATTGTTGACTACAAGTCCGGGGCTAAAACGTTCAAACTATCCGATGTATATCATGGCCTTCAGGTCCAGTTATTGGCATACCTGGATGCCCTGTGGGAGAACGGGGGGCATGAACTGGGCGGGGAAATCCTGCCGGGGGGTATTCTCTACTTCAGGATCGATGACCCTATGGTTAAAGACGGAAATGGAATGCGCGATGAAGAAATCGAAGAGGCCGTGATGAAGCAGCTTAGAATGAAGGGGCTGGTCCTCGCGGACGTAAACCTGATAAAGGGAATGGACAGGAACATCGAAGGGGATTCGTTGATAATACCCGTTAGGCTGAATAAGGGTGAGGAGCTTGGCAGCCGATCCTCGGCGGCCACGGCAGAGCAGTTTTCAGCACTGAGAAAACATGTAAAGAAGCTGCTTGCGGATACCGTAGACGAGATACTTAGGGGAAATGTGGCAATCAAGCCCTATAGAAAGAACAGGAGTACGCCCTGCAAGTACTGCAGTTTTACTTCCATATGCCAGTTTGACCCAAGGTTCAGGGGAAACAGTTACAGACAGCTGAGGGATATGAAGGACGAAGAATTCTGGGAACTAATCAATGAAAAGGGTGGGAATTGACGATGGAGGCCAACTGGACCAGAGAACAGATTAGGGCAATCAATGAAAGGGGATGCAATCTCCTGGTGGCAGCAGCGGCAGGAGCCGGTAAGACTGCGGTCCTTGTTGAAAGAATTATAAGAATGATAACCGATGAACAGGACCCCGTGGATATTGACAGGCTCCTGGTTGTCACCTTTACCAATGCTGCGGCAACCGAAATGAAAGAAAGGATAGGGGACGCCATTGAAAGGGCCCTTGAAACAAACCCCGATTCAAAGCGGCTGCAGCGCCAGTACACCCTTCTTAACAGGGCCAGCATTACCACCATTCATTCATTCTGCATGGAGGTGGTAAAGAATAACTTTCACTGTGTAAACGTTGACCCTAATTTCAGGGTGGCAGACCAAACCGAGATCGTGCTGATGAAAATGGAAGCCCTTGCGCAGTTGTTTGAAAGCAAGTATGAGGAAGAAGCGCTTGATGAGGATTTTATAAAACTGGTGGAGAGCTACGGCGGCAGTAAGGACGACAGGATGCTCCAGGATATGGTGCTGACCCTGTACGAGTTTGTCCAGAGCTATCCGTGGCCGCAGAAATGGCTCCGGGAAAAGGCAGAGGCCTTTAACCTGCCGATTGGGAGCGACTTTGGAGAGACGGTATGGGCCGGGGTTTTGATGGACAGCATCAGACAGGAAATCTCCGGCCTATTGGAATCAATGAAGAGTGCTGTCCATATCATCAATAACACCGGTGGGCTTGAGAGCTATCTTGAATGCTTTGCAGAGGAGGTCGGCATGCTGGAAGGTCTGCTGAACAGGTGCGGCGGTTCATGGGATGCGCTCTACGAAGCCCTGTCCGGAGTTGAATTTAACCGGCTGCCGAGATGCGGCAAGGAGGTGGACAGGGCTGCCCAGGATCTGGTCAAATCCATACGGGACAGGATGAAATACAGGATTCGCAAGATAAGGGATGAGGTCGTGAGCATGCCCTCCGGGAGGATAACCGAGGACCTGAGATACCTGTATCCGATGATAAGATGCCTTTCCGGACTGGTGATGGATTTTGAGCGGATATATGCATCGAAGAAGAGGGGTAAATCGGTGCTGGATTTTAACGACCTTGAGCACCTATGCCTGGAGATCCTCACCGTCATCGGCGAAGATGGGAGGGTGACGCCTTCCGGGGTTGCCCATGCTTACAGGGATAGATTTGAAGAAATACTCGTGGATGAGTACCAGGACAGCAACACGGTGCAGGAAGTGATACTGAGCGCGGTTTCAAGAAAAGAGAGCGACAGGCCCAACGTTTTTGTCGTCGGAGATGTAAAACAGAGTATATACAGGTTTCGGCAGGCCAGGCCCGAACTCTTCATGGAGAAATATAACACCTATTCCGGAGAAGATGCCGAAAAGAATAGAAAAATTCTGCTCTACAAGAATTTCAGGAGCAGGGAGTGTATAATAGATGCGGTCAATTTTATATTCAGCCAGATAATGTCCGGCAGTGTGGGGGAGCTGGATTATACCGAAGAGGAAGCGCTTAAACCGGGAGCAGTGTATGATTCGCCGGATGATGACGCTGTCCATTGTGGAGGGGATACCGAACTCCATATAATCGATCTGGATGAGGACACTTCCATTATTGATGCGGAGGAAACTTTGGGACAGAAGAACCGTCCCCTTGTCCCACTTGTCCCAGAGGACGCAGAAACAGAAGAAGCGGCAGCGGATGACGGCCTGGAAGCTGAGGAGCCCGATGCGGTGCAATCCGAAGCCATTATAGTGGCGAAAAGAATCAAGGAACTGGTAAATCACGGGGATAAAAGATTCCAGGTCTACGATAAAAGGCAAAGGCGATACAGGGATATTGAATACCGCGATATAGTCGTACTGCTCAGAACGACAAAAAACTGGGCTGAAACGTTTATGGAGGAGTTTACCAAACAGGGGATTCCTGCCTATGCCGATGCAGGTACCGGATATTTTCAAACCGTTGAGGTGCAGGTTATTATGGCTCTGCTTCAAATCATAGACAATCCGATGCAGGACATTCCCCTCCTCGCGGTGCTCCGTTCACCCATAGCATCCTTTACGCCGGATGAGCTTATCGACATAAGGCTGGCCGGCAGGGATGCAAGTCTGTATGAGGCTTTGGAGAATTATGCCGCGCAGGAGGAAGAAGCGGCGGAAAAGGCCAGGGCGTTTTTGGAGAGGCTTGACCGCTGGAGGGATAAGTCAATACACATGCTGACCGATGAACTGATATGGTACCTTTATTCGGAAACCGGCTATTACAGCTACGTAGGAGCAATGCCCGACGGCACGCAGCGTCAGGCCAACCTGAGAGTTTTGTTCGAGCGGGCAAGGGATTACGAGGAAACGAGTTTTAAAGGACTGTTCAACTTCATAAACTTTATAAACAAGCTGAAGAGCAGTAGCGGTGATATGGGAAGCGCTAAAATAATGGGGGAAAACGAAAACGTTGTTCGGATAATGAGCATACATAAGAGCAAGGGGCTGGAATTTCCGGTGGTCATAGCAGCCGGATGCGGAAAGAGGTTCAACCTGCAGGATATGTCCAGGAGCATTCTGCTTCACCAGGACCTTGGCTTTGGCCCGGATTTTGTGGACCATGAACGGAGGGTATCCTATCCGACCGCTCCCAAGCAGGCCCTGAAGTACAAGATCAAGATGGAGACCCTTTCCGAGGAAATGCGCATCCTGTACGTTGCATTTACCCGGGCAAGGGAGAAGCTCATAATAACCGGATGCGTCAGGGGCATTGAAAGGTCGGTGGAGAGGTGGGCAAAGGCTGTCAGCGGAGCAGACCGCAGGCTGAACGAATTTGAAATTGCGGCTGCCTCCTGCTTTCTCGATTGGATAGGCCCTGCCCTGTTAAGGCACAGGGACGGAGAACCCCTTGCAAAGTTTGCCCCGTCCGCTTTCGGGCCTTCCGGTTGCCGGCTGGAGGATAATTCCCGGTGGCAGGTTAAGCTGTGGGACAGGGAGGATGTTTTGGTTCAGAGCACGCTTCCAGACCGGGATGAACCTGAAACGGCTGAAAGCGGCGGGGACCTGTTCGATGCAGGAGCAACAGGGGGCATGGCGGAAGAGGTTGAAAGAAGGCTGGGCTGGAAGTATCCCTTTGAGGCTTCATCGAGGCTTCCTGTCAAACTGTCGGTTACCGAGCTCAAGAAAAGGTCGGGCGTGGAATTTTCCGAAGAGTACATTCCGGCATTTGCAGTGGACGCTCCGGTGGTCAGGAAGCCCTCTTTCCTTGAACAGGTACGGGGCTTCAGCGCTGCGGAAAGGGGTACCATCCTTCACTTTGTCATGCAGCACCTTTCCCTTGACAGTGTATACGATGCTGCTGCGATAGAATCACAGATACGGGGAATGGTTGAACGGGAGCTTCTTACTGAACGGGAAGCAGCATCGGTTGAAGTGGAAAGGATCGCCAGGTTTTTCCGCTCCGATTTAGGCTTGAGGGTCTGCGCAGCCCAAATCGTCAGGAGGGAAGTACCCTTTAACCTCGAACTGAAAAGTACTGAGGTCTACGGCGGTTTGCCGGGTGAAATCTACGACGGCGAGACCATCCTCCTCCAGGGGGTAATTGACTGTTATTTTGAAGAGAAGGATGGCCTTGTGCTGATAGACTATAAGACGGATTTTGTCCCCGAGGACGGGAGCCGTAGTATCAGGGATAAATACAGGATTCAGATAGATTATTATTCCAGAGCCCTTGAGCTGCTGACAGGAAGGAAGGTTGTTGAAAGGTACATATACCTGTTCTGGAACGGCGAGATTATTGGGTTCTGATACCGTTAGTCTCAAGGAGGGGAGCTTGATGCGAATACTGCACACGTCGGACTGGCACCTGGGAAGGTCCCTGGAGAGCATAAACCGCATTGACGAGCAGATAAAGTTTGTTGACGACCTCTGCGATATTGCGGAGCAGGCAAAAATAGACCTGGTATTGATCGCAGGGGATGTATACGATACCTATAACCCTTCGGCTGCTGCCGAGGAGCTTTTCTACGATGCGGTGGACAGGCTCAATGAAAGGGGCAAGCGTGCGGTTATAGTCATTGCGGGGAACCATGACAACCCGGAGAGATTATGCGCCGCAAGCCCGCTGGCCTGGAAACACGGGATAATACTTCTCGGTTATCCTGCAAGCCACGCAGGGGCTTATATCGGCAGAGGCGACAGTATCAGGGTGGTTGATTCAGCGCCGGGATGGCTCGAACTGGGCATCCGGGGCTGCGACCACACGGCGGTGGTCATTACACTGCCATATCCGTCCGAAGCAAGGCTGGAGCAGTTAATATCAAAGGCATCAGATGAGAGGGAACTGCAGAGGGCTTATTCCGACAGGATAGGGGAGATACTGGCGCAATTGAGCGGCAAATACAGGGAAGATACCGTAAACCTGGCCGTAAGCCACATATTCCTCAAGGGGGGAAAGGAAACCGAATCCGAGAGGACGCTGCAGGTGGGCGGAGCCCTGACGGTGGATCCCTCCGTACTTCCTGCCAAGGCTCACTTTATGGCGCTGGGGCACCTCCACAGACCTCAACCGGTCAAAGGCGCGCCCTGTCCCGCTTATTATTCAGGGTCTCCCCTTGCATACAGTTTTTCGGAGGCGGATTACTCCAAAGTTCTGTATATTGTGGATGCCTTACCGGGAAAAGAAACGGAGATCGAGACGGTATGTATTGATTCAGGCAGACCCCTCAGGCGCTGGACGGCAAGAAACGGGATCCAGGAAGCTGTGAAATGGTGTGAAGAAGGCAGGGATATGGGTGCATGGATAGACCTTGAAATCTATACCGACAGGGTTCTGACAATGGAAGAGCAAAAAGCCCTGAGAAGCATGAACCCCGGGATAATAAACATAAGGCCAATAGTAAGAAAGGAAGCTGTGGAAGCATATACCTGCATCAACAGGGAGAACAGGAAAGTGGACGAGCTTTTCCGGGATTACTACAGGTACAAGACAGGCACAGAAATCTCGGACGAACTGATGGGAATATTTCTGGACGTGGTTAACCAGGAGCAGGATGCCGGGATGGCCATTGAGGACGGTGAAGAGGCATGAGGCCCAGGTATTTGGAGATAGAAGGGCTGCAGAGCTTTAAGGATATGCAGAGGATAGATTTTGACACCCTTGGGGAAACGGGTCTTTTTGGCATTTTCGGGGCCACGGGGAGCGGAAAATCCACGGTGCTTGATGCCATAACCCTTGCGCTTTACGGGAATGTACAGAGGGCCTCCAGGGGCACCCAGGGTATCATAAACACCGAGCTCGAAGATGCGAGGGTGCTTTTCAGGTTCGACCTGCTTAAGGACGGCGCCAGAAGGACCTATATAGTGGAAAGGGTATACAGGAGGAAAAAGGATTCGGATGTTTCGGTTGAAAACAAGCTGTCAAGGCTCATCAGGGTCTCGGGCGAAGATGAGTACCAGGTCCTGGCGGATAAGCTGAATGACGTCAACAGCAAAGTGGAGGAGCTTATAGGCCTTAAATCGGATGATTTCACCCGTTCGGTCGTACTGCCCCAGAACAGGTTTCAGGAGTTCCTGCTGCTTGAAAAGTCCAAGAAAAGGGAAATGCTTGAAAGGATCTTCTACCTTGAGGAATACGGCAGGGAGCTTACCGACAAGGTGGGGAGGAAGCTGAACGAGGTCAGGGAAAAGCTTGCAGGCATCCAGGGGGCTATGTCTGCCCTGGGGGACGTGTCGGAAAAAACCCTTGAGCAAGCGGAAAGAAATATGAAGGATGCCCTTGAAAACAAGGAAAGGATATTGCGAGAGCTGAAGGAATTTGAAGCACGTTACGAGCAGGCCAGAGAAGTGTGGGACCTGACCAGGGAGCTGGACGGGTTGACTGCAGATGAGAAGGAGCACATGCAAAGGATCGGAGAGATTAATGAAAAAAAGGCTATCCTGGATAACTATGCCAGGGCCCGGGAATTGGCGGATATAATTGTCAAATACAGGGATGCCAAAGAAATGCTTGACAAGACTATTTCAGACCTGCAGGCATTGGACGCGAGGCTTCCGGTTATACAAGGGGAACTGGACGGCGCCAGGGAAGCCTACGGCCTCTTGATGGAACGGGTTGAGAGGGATAGGCCCCGCCTTATTGAGAGGAAATCCAAACTCCGAAATGCCCTTGAGATGCAGGAGGAGATAAAGGGGCTGGACCTACAGCGCAGCAGGCTGCTGGACCGGTACAACACGATTAAAAGACAAGGGGAAGAAAAAGACAAAGAGATCGAGGGTGTAAAGTCGGAACTCAGGAACCTGGAAGATGCCCTGATAAAAAACAGGCAGTTAACGGACAACATCAAAACAAGCCCGGAATACCGGAGGGAAGTACAGGCCGGGGCAAAGCTGGAAGATGAAATCCGCGGGCTTGAAGAGGAAAAGAGGGGTATTCAGGAAAGATATGACGGACTTGCGGGCAGGATCAAAACAATGGTGCAGGACTTGGAAGGGCTGACGCTGCACAGGAATAAGACGCAGGAGGAAATAAGCATAGCTGAGGCTGAGATAGACGGGATGGAAGCGGCAAAGCCCGGAGAGCGGCATCTGATTCTGAATGAACTGAGCCGGATAGGTGAATTGAAATCAACGGTAGAAGCCCTCAAAGCAAAAAAAGCAGATTTGGAAGCCCTGGGCAGCAGGCTGGAGGTTTTGGGGACAGAGACCGGTGTCTTGAAGAAAAGCTATTCTGATTGGACCGAAAGGGCCGGTTTTCTTAACGCAAAACTGCAGGATATTAACGTCCTGATTGACGGGAACAGGCGGGAGCTTGAGAAAAGTACGGCCCAAATACTCGCGAAAAGCCTGAAAGAAAATGAACCGTGTCCGGTGTGCGGTTCCACCCACCATCCGAAGCCTGCGGTATTTGCGGGCGAGGGGGAACGGGAGGACATTGAGCGTAGGCTTGAAATACTCCTGGATGAGCAGAAGCAGACCGAGGCACGGTACAGGGAAGCGGAAAGCAAGTGTTTAGTGATAAATGAGCAGATTAAGTCCTATGATAAACAGGCAGCGCAGATACGGGATGACATGAAGCATAGGGAGACGGAATATGCCGGTCTTGTAGAAAAGCTGCCCCAAAGCATGAGGGCCTTTGAAATCACCCGCGTGGAAGAGGAATTGAACAACAGGGCCGCAGTATGCGAAGAAGCGCTGAAAAAGCTGGACCAGCTGGAAGAGGAGCTTGCACAAAAAAGAAAAACAGTGCAGTATAAGAAGGATGAGCTGTCTCAGGATATAATCAAAGAGAAAACAAAGGCGGCGGAATTGGATATGAGCAGGGCAAGCCTTCAAGAGCTGGAAAAAGACCTGGAAGAGATAGTATTAAAAATCGCCGACAGGAATGACTGGCTTAAGGACTTTGTCCAAAAAACGGGCATAAGAAGCGCAGTTTCTGAACTTGGCAGAATAGAAGAGAAGGACAGGGAATTGGAAGAACTGCGCAAGAAAGCGGAGGAATTCCAGGAGAGCATCAAAACAGTCAGGGGCAAGCTGGACGGCCTCAACGATTCACGCCGGGAACTGAGCGAAGGACTTGCCGCTGTTGAGACCGAAGGCAGGAGTTTGAAAGAGCAGAGGGTAAAGCTGGAGAAGAAGATAAGGGACGTGGTTGGAGACGGAGATCCGGATGCCGCTTTGAAGCAAACCGAGGATGAATTGACCACCCTGTCGTTACAGGAAAAGGAGCTAAGCTCAGCGGTCAAGGATTGGGAAGAAAGATATAACGCTGCGAAGAGCCAAAAGCATACGCTGGCCAACCAGCAGAGGATATACCGGGAAAGCTATGAAAGGGAAAAAGAAAGACTGGAGAAGGGCCTCAGGGATAAGGGGTTTGAACGCCTTGAGCAGGCAGAGAGGGCTCTTATCACCCAGGAGGAATACAGTATTTTGAAAGCGGATGTTGAGGAATTTGACAGAAAATTAAGGAGTATTGCCGCACAGAAGGAGATGGTTGCGAAAAAGCTGGGGGATAGGAGCATTACCGAACGCGAATGGGATATTATCCGGGAGGCGTATGCTGTTAAACAGAAAGAAAGGGATGATGGGATTTCCAGGTACGAGGGTGTAAGGGCGGAATACCGGAGGGTAAAGGACAGCTATAGGACCTGGGTTGAACTGGAAAAGGAAAACAAGTCATACAGCGGCAAGGGCGATATGCTTGAGCAAATACAAAAGCTTCTCAGGGGCAACAGCTTTATCGAATTCATATCGGAGGAAAGACTGCGCTATATCGCAAAGGAAGCTTCGGAGACCCTTGGAGTCCTTACAAGGTTCAGGTATTCCCTTGAGCTGGACCCCGAACAGGGATTTGTCATACGGGACTTTTTAAACGGCGGCGTCCACAGGGCGGTTGCTTCCCTGTCCGGCGGAGAGACATTCCTTACCTCCCTGTCCCTGGCGCTGGCCCTGTCAAAGCAGATACAGCTGAAGGGACAGAGCCCCCTTGAATTCTTTTTCCTCGATGAGGGCTTCGGCACCCTTGACGGCGAGCTGCTTGACCTCGTTGTGGACGCCCTTGAGAGGCTGAGTTCCAGGGAAAGGGTTATTGGCCTTATAAGCCATGTTCCCGAACTGAAAAACAGGATTCCCAGGAGGCTTATCGTGGAGTCTCCCACACCCGGCGGCAGCGGCAGCCGGGTAAGGATAGAAAAAGCGTAGGGGAGTTAGTGTTATGCAGCATCATGCAAAAAAGTTGATTGGGAAGGCAGTCCTTCTGGCAGTGCTGCTGTCCCTGGCCGTGTACAACCTGTATCTCGTGAAAAACTACAAAGAGGCAGAGCAGTCCCTTGAGGAGCTGCGCATAAGATACGAGAGCCTTGAAGAGGAAAACCGCCAGCTGGAAAGAGGCCTTGAGGAAATCACATTTAAGAGGGATATAGAACTGAAATACGGCCTGGTATGGGTTGGGGATATTGATGAGAGCATCGTTGTGGACCTGCGGTACGCGTCGGACAATAATTTTACTGGCAAAAGGATATACGGCGCAGAGGTATGCCTGCTGACCCGGGGGACCGCTGAAAAGCTGGCCAGGGTGAACAAGGAAATCTCAAAGGACGGATATAGGATAAAGGTATGGGACGCTTACAGGCCCTATTATGTGCAGCAAATCCTGTGGGACGCGGCAGAGGATAAGAGCTATGTCGCCAATCCCAAAAGCGGGTCCAAGCACAACCGCGGGTGCGCCGTTGATATCACGCTGGTTGACACGGACGGCAGCGAGATAGAAATGCCTACGGGGTTTGACGACTTTTCTGCGAAGGCATCGAGGAAATACGAAGGGACGCCGGAGCATGTAAAGGAAAACCTCCGGTACCTGACCGACGCTATGGTAAGAAACGGTTTCCAGACGATAAACAGCGAGTGGTGGCATTTTGAAGATACCGACTGGGAGAAGCACCCTATCCTGAATGTTCCGCTGGAGGATTTCATTCAACCGAAGGACTAGTCCGACCGAAATTCAGGAGCGGCTTGGAGCTCTGATCAGACGAACTTAAGGTACGTTCTAAGCACATCGAATATCACCGTGATATTGCCCCTGAAAAGCAGGGAAAACTCGACGGCAAAGAGGTATCCGCACAAACAAGGGCAAACAAGGGCAAACAAGGGGACAGGCACCTTGTTTGTGTAGTTAGTGGGAAAGCTTGAACTCCGCAGGAGGCGGGGGGACCTGGAATATATTTGGCAGTAGTGTGATTGCCGCCATGATGAAGCATTCGAAGATAGATAAGGCACAAAACGAAATAAATAACGTCCAAATACTTATAAAAAGATTTTATAGGGAACTTGAGGATATAGGAGGAGAAATTAACTTGAGCATAGAAATCGGGTCCTTTTTAACCTTTGCCGATTACTTGTTTGATGGCCTGTTTGTTGATTTGGCTGTGCAGTAAAAAATAAGGGGGTCTCAGGAAAGGGCTGGAGAAGTCATATATAAGGTGAAGGCAGTGCTTGAAAATTTAAGTAAAAAGCTTAGCCAAAATCATGAAGAGCTTAAAGAGTTAAGAAGTGAAAGAATGAACATTATTGAAGAGGCATAAGTATGGGACAAGGGCTTCGGCATAATCTGTCTGGAATAAAATATATTAAGGGAAACGAGGGGTTGAATCAAATGTTCCTGGGAAGGAAAGCTGTATTAGTACTTCTTGTGTTATTTCTTACCTTGACACAGACCGTATATGCGGAGGAGGTTAAAGTAGGAACGGTTATTAACAAGGTTCTCTCGACGGATATTAAGGCTTTTGTAAACGGTTATCAAATACCATCCATGAATATTGACGGTCATACCGTTATGGTAGCCGAGAATTTAAGGAATTACGGTTTTGACGTTGTCTGGAATCTAGGGGATAGAAGCTTAAGAATTACAGAAAATCTATTAAAAGGATTAAAGCCGGTCGTTATTGAGAGTACCGATCATGAAGAGACAGGCAAATTATTAGGCGATGTACTTTATACAGACATCAAGACTTATGTAGGCAATAGAGAGGTTCAGTCCTACAATATTGGAGGATATACGACGTTATTGATACGGGAGCTTGAAGAATGGGGAAGCGTTACATGGGATGAAGATAAGCGAGAGGTTAGATTTATATCCGACAATTTGAGCAGCCTGACAGAGGCTAAAAACGGCTATGATTTCAGTTTTAGGATTGATAAGCTTTCCGAGGTTCAGATGGCTTTGGAGAATAAAGGGACCAAGTATTATTATAACGGGAAAGAAGCGGGATTTCATGACAGAGCGGCTATGCTGTCTTTAAAAACCCTGGCTCAAGAGTTCGGCTATGTCTATTCATATGACAACGGATACTTTACCGTACAAAAGGGCAGCTATAGCTTCAGGATTCGGGGAAATGATAAAAAGGCGCAATATTTCTTTGACGGCAAGCCGTTTAAAGAGCGTGAGCTTTGGCATCAGCCTATTGTTATAAACAATGATTTATTCGTTTCGGATGTTGATTTGACCGAATTATTCGGACTGGATAACAGGGAGGTAAAACTATGTATTTCGGTAAGCTATCAGATCGACCAATTAAAAGGGAAAGAAGATTGAAAGGTAGAGTTAGACAATCACAAATGTTCAGGTCCAACACGCAGGAGTGGCTGCTGCCAAGGATAAATCCAAAGTGTGAAAACTGTAATAATAATGAGTACTATAATATTTACACAACATATATAAAACCCTTTCTTATTCTATCCTTTGGGGAATGGCATCCGATTTTTCAAATAGTATGTCCTGTCTGCGGAGAGACCATAGAACTTGATATAGACGAGTATTTGTTATTGAGCCCGTTTATAAAATTGAACAACCTGTTGGAAACAGGGAAAACAGATGAATACGAATATAAATACAGGTTGGAGGTATTAGAATCAAAACGCCTCTATAGATAGGATTTGGTTTGGAGAGGTGTTTCACTGCGTAAGTGGATTATTTTATCTTTTTAAAACCCATAGTATCTCGATGCGGTCAGATAGAGGTAGGGCATAAAATCTGGTTTCAAATGTTGTTATAATAAAGAGAGTGCAATTAATAGCGAAAAGGAGCAGGAATGATATTTAAAGTGCTATCAAAATTGTCAGCTAAGGGCAATTGATAATAGTAAAACAGCGTAGTAACGGAAATGTATGTTCCATCAGTCGAGTAATCACTGAGCTACTCTTTTAACCTGTGTGGTACTCTTCTATTTAAATGAAGTACATGGTACAATTAAGATAGGATTTACATATAAAGGGAAGTGATATAATGGATAAACAAGAAAAGCATAAATACTGGTTTGAATTAGCTGAATACGATTTGGAAACGGCTAAGGTCATACTAATAGGAGAGCGATATTTGTATGTTGGTTTTATGTGCCATCAAGTTATAGAAAAGGCCCTAAAAGGGTATTATGCTTGTATATCTGAAGATAATCCGCCTTATATTCATAATCTTACAATACTATCAAAGAAATCAGGGATATATCAGCTTCTTACCGAAGAGCAGAAGGATATTATTGATTCACTTGAGCCCCTTAATATTCAAGCGAGGTATCCAACCGTTAAGGACAAACTTTTGAAGTCGTTAACAAAGGAAAAGTGTAAAAAAATAATTGATGAAACGGAGGTTTTATTTGAATGGATAAAAGCCAGGCTTTAGAAAAGGCCATGCAATATGCAGCATTAGTAAGTGAAAAGATAAAACCTCAAAAGGTTGTTTTATATGGCTCTTACGCAAAAGGAAACTGGAAGGAAGAAAGCGATATAGATATTGCCATAGTTGTTGATACAATTGATGAGGACTTTTTAGATACAGAAACATTGTTATATAAATTAAGAAGGAATATAGATGATAGAATAGAACCGATCCTTTTGGAATGCAAGAAAGATGAAAGCGGTTTTTTAGAAGAGATATTGAAACATGGGCAGGTTATTTATAGCCTAAATTCCCGGTAAAATTATAACTATGTTTCCAGATTAATCCCCAAGCTTTCCAAAATATGACTCTGCGGTTTGGTAACCTCCGTAAGGATATGCCCGTACTTGCCTGAATAACGGACTTTAGTCAGCGTCTCCATTTCCAAAAGGAGCTCGCGAGTCGTATATTTATCGATGAGCCCGGTGTCTCGCATCTTTTTACGCAGAGCACTTATGAAGATAAGCGCAATAAACTGGACAAAGAGCCTACCGTCCATGGATGCCGCACTATGGATGCGAAGTCGTTTCATGTCCAACTGGTTTTTTAGATCATCAAAGCATTTCTCGACGGTGTCTTTATTACGGTACACCCTGAGGGCTTCTACAGGGTCCTTGATATCATTGGTCAATAAGGCGTAGAAGCCAGCATACTGGTTGCGATATTTCTGGATGGTTTCGTTGTTAAAGAACACTTTACGACCTCGTACAGGTGTCTCTTTAATAACAAAGAAGGTTTTGTAGGCATCTTCATGATTACTAACCATTTGACCGCTTTCTAGTTCTTCTTTGTACGTCAGTAGTTCTTCAGTAAAACTATCTATAGCCTCTGCTGCAGCATGGGCATTGTAGTACAGATGCACATAACAGCGTCTACGCTCTTTTCCCCAAGGATACAGCTTTGTGTGAACATATAAAATCTCACCATCCAGCTTCCGGTAACTTTCCGGATTCTGGATAGTGTCCCGGGTCTCATCAATGATATGTTGAACCCACTTAAGTCGGTTAGGAACTGCAAGGATAAATTTGTCCTTTGCTGCCAACAGTTCATCCACATTTTTTTGGCTGTAAAAACCTTTGTCCATCACCAGATGTAGCTTGGGCAGCTCTAGGTAACTAAAAGTCTTCAAGAAGTGATGTAGGGTGCTGACGTCACTAATGTTTCCAGGCAAACGATGGTAATAAACGGGTAACTGACTTTTCTGGCCAAAGAGTAACGCTAGATTGATCTGTCGGAGTTTATCGCCATCCCGATTGTAGCCGTACTTGATGTATTCATTTAGTTCTCCATAGGAAGAAACGGAGGTGATATCATAACACAAATAGTCGTTTTCTAGTACACTTTCTCCCCACTTGGAAAAGAAGGTTTGTTGCCCGTCAATATTTAAGGACTGAAGGATTTCACTGATACGTTGACTTGTTAATGTTTTGTTGAATGGATGGGCATGACTTTTACTCCAAGCTTCACAGTGACTTAAGGAGCCGCCGTGCATAGCAAGATAGTAGGCCATACACAGAATTTGCTGGTACACTTTCGGGAAACAACTCTTTAATACTTTGTCTAGTTCCAGTTCAGCAGTAATACTGTCCAGCAACAATGTCGGTCCTATGATCTTTGCAGTGGCGCTCACAGCCGGATCACGAACAGCAGCTTGTTCGGGATTTAATCGTTTGGATGGAATAAATTCCCCTGTCTTGGGGTCAAGCTTCCCGATACAGACTTGCTTGTTGCGCGGTTGCTTCTTTTCTTTATCCCATACAGAGGTTGCTTCATAGATGTAAGTAACACCTGTTTTCTTATTAACTTGATGTACACGATAAGCCATGTTAAACCTCCCCCTCATGGTTATAATTATAACTATGTTTCAGGAGAATTACAACACAAAATATTGCTGTATACAGCTTATTTGCAGACTTTTTTGCGACATAGTTATAAAGATTGCGGGAAGTTAGATTATAGTGCATAAGAAGCTGGGAGCTTAGTAACTTTCAGCTTTTATACTATTTTTAAGCAACTGTTATGTATAATTGAGACGCATCATTCTTATTATGTACCTCAAGTGTAAACATCAGAATGCTTTCTTTTATAAATAAAAAGGGGCCAAGGTTATGCATACCTGTTTAACTGTTGTAAAAATACCCACAGGTCGGGGCAAAGTTAGTAAATTTTATTGTCAGCAGAGCCAGGAAAATTCATTAGTTGCTATCTTCCCTGATGAAAACTATAACTCTGATAGGCCTTTGCTGTATTATGCCAAAAAAGCTGCATTAATAGAGGGATATGACGTGCTATGCATATCTTATAGGCGTAAGCTGACATGGAGGGACATGGGCTTATATACTATTGACATAGAAGCCGACTCAGGCACTGATATTGTAAGAAAATGTTTGAAAAAGACCTACAAGAGAATCTTCTTTGTTAGTAAAGGAATAGGAACCGAAGTGGCTGGCATTGTGTCAAATAGATTAGGTTACGAAAAAATCAGAAACATTTTCCTGTCACCTACTTATCACACAATTAAACATATTGCAAACTCCAGGTGCATAGTAGTCGTGGGAACAAATGACAGCATTTTCACCCAGAATTGCATAAGTAAAATACAGGAACATAGAAATGTTGAGTTTATTTCAATTAAAGACGCTAATCGCCATTTGGAAGTCCCGGATAATATAAATAAAACCATGGAAGTCTTGGGACAAGTAACGGGTACCTATGCACGCTTTTTCAAAGAATTAGTCTAACAATTCGATATTAATATGCTACGAGGAAAATCGAGCAATATTATTAGGTTCTAGCGTCTATAAGGAGTAGAAAATGAAAAGAAAAATGTATTTATTATTAAGTTGTATATTGTTATTTGTGTCCTTCGTATTGCTAGGATGCGAAGAACAATACCGGCCCGATGACATACCGGAGGAAACCCCCGAAACACATAACAAGTCTTATAGCTGGCATGGTGGGTAAGAAGGGAGAGAGGTATTGATATGAGAGGGTTTGGATTAATCAAATTCATAAGCGTCTTGATGATAGCAGCCGTGACAGCAGGGTGTGCGGCACAACCTGGGAAGGAGCAGACATCGAAGCTTACGGTGGAAGAAATAAAAAACAATTATCCCGACGAGAAAATACTTGATATCCATGAACTGGAAAGCAGGTATGTTTTGGTTGAGGTACAGAGGGATACATATGCAAACAGGTTTGAATTATACAACCTTGAAACCGGCGAAAGAGATGTCCTGCCTACCGGTGTGGAATACACAGAACTGCATGAGATAGTGAACCAAAACCACGTAGTACTGCTTGCCACCGGAAGGGACAGCGAATCTTCATACCAGAACTTTCCCTATTATAAGAGGTTTATAAAAAACAGCGGGGTAGACGATAAGGATAACAGCTTTATATGTATCAATGAAGACAGGTATTTAGATATAGGTGAAAAAACCGGGACAGATTCGGGTAAACGGGGGGTACTGTCTGCTGTGATTGTTGGTCTCGAAAGCGTTGAATTCCTGTTTAAACCAGAGCGCGGCAAAGAGGCAGGATTTTATGCTGCCTTCACGGATATTCCCGCAACCGAAATTATGGCGGAAGAAGACAACAGCGTGATGCTTGTAAGGTTTGAAGATGCGGCTGTGGAAGGCGCCGTTGGGTACAATGGTATATTATATGGAGGCGATAACCCATACTTTAGCAGGCTGGAGGTCCGGGAAGAAGACAGCGGAGTTTCGGTATATATCCACCTGACAGAATCAGCCGGCAGGTATTTGGTAAAGAAAGGGCGTTTGCCTCTTCCGACAGGTTTTCCCTATCTTCATCTGGAATTCAGGAGCGGTTTGGAGTTCTGATCAGACGAACTTAAGGTACGTTCTAAGCACCTCGAATATCACCCTGATATTGCCCCTGAAAAGCAGGGAAAACTCGACGGCAAAGAGGTATCCGCAGCGGTCGCACAGGCCGGGTATTTCACTGCAGCGGCCGCAGATGTACCTTATGCCGTTCTCTATCACGATGCACTGGCGACAGGGCCTCGGCCAGCGGTTTTCCAAAAACCGGTCCAGGGTGCTATAGAGGTTGAAAACGGGGTACCCTTGCTTTATCAAACCCTTAATCTGTTTAACGCATTCCGCCTTTTCATCCTGCGATAATGAGAGCCATTCAGTGCCCTCGTAAGGAGTATGGAAGTTGAAGGAAATGGATTTGATGTTACCGTTGTCACGGGCTATACGGGCCAGGGGCTCTATGTCCTTAAAATTGAGCCTGTTAATGGCCATGTAGACGCATATGTTTTGGCCTTTGGATGCATCTATATTTTTCATGATAGTATCGAAGGTATCGCCCCTTATAAGGTTATGGATTTCCCTTTGACCGTCTATGCTGACAAACATAATGTCCACATCTTTGACGTTCAGCTCCAGGGTCCCGTTGGTGACTACATTTACAATATAAAACCCCATTTCCCTTGCCTTTCCGACCAGATATGACAGGTCCTTGTCCCCATCCCTCCAGACAAAGGCTTCGCCGCCGCAGAAAAAGAGTATCCTTACGCCCTCGGCATACATACCGGCCATTTCCTTTAGTATGTTCTCGCAGGAGTAATGTACGCCGGTTATATTGTTTACTGCGCAGTGCTTGCAGTTCAGGTTGCAGTCGTCGGTCAGTATCACGGTACCCAGGATGGGATTGTCCGTCTTGAACAGGATGGTTTTGATGCCAAAAGCAGCGAGATGCAATAAATGTTTGAGTTTCATGATTCCTCCTACAGTGAGAAACTCTCAACCCAGGGGTTCTTCCTGCAGGCTTCCCACATATCGTTGAGATAAGTTTCTGAGTAATGTTTTTCTATCAGATGATATATATAGGCCCCTCTATCGGTGAGCTTGACGGTGCCGCCGTCCGTCACGGCCAGGCCCAAAGCCTTCAGTCCCCTGAACATATAGGGGAACTCTTCTTCGAAGGAGCACCCGAACAATTCATGGAACCTCATCAGGTCAAAGGAGGTATCATAACACCTCCAGAACAGCCAGAACACCATTCTCTCCCTGGGAGACATCCTGTTTACCAGGTTTATTGGAAGCCTTTCCATGCTCAGGCTTTTGACGTATGCATCCACATCAAAGGTGTTTAGATAGAAGTAGCCGCCGAACAATGATGTTGCCCCGGCGCCAACCCCCAGAAAGCTTTCCCGCGTGACCGAGGAATACCTTTTGGCGTCTTTCCTGCCGTAAGTCCAGATTGACGTCCTTTCGTATCCCATTTTACCTGCAAGGGTTTTGATTTCCTTCAGTACCCTGTACTCCTGAATATTGTTGAAACGGCTGATATTTCCATCCTTAACCTGCTTATACAGGGGAGTCATGGGAAAAACTATCATGGGATATATGGAAACCTGGTCAACCCCGAGGGCAAAGCATGTTCTTACATCGTCAACAGCGTCTTCGACGGTCTGCCCGGGCAGGTTGAACATAATGTCCACGTCGACGCAGTCAAAACCAAGGTCCAGGGATTCCTTAACCGCTGCTGCGGCATCGCTTCCGGCGTATCCCCTTCCCAGAAGACCGAGCACATCATCGTCAAAGGTCTGCACCCCCAGGCTTACCATGTTGATACCCATTTTTCTTATGCGTTTGAGCAGGGTTCCGCCGGCATCCGAGGGGTGGACTTCTATGCCGATGTCTCCGCTAAAATTATAGTCTTCAAAGATATACTCCAGGATACATCGAAGCCTGTCCAGCATCAGCGTGGGAGTGCCGCCTCCGATGTAAAGGGAACTAAACGCTTGGTTTCCGGTATATTTCTTCAGCATATGCAGCTCTTTAATTACGGCGTCCATATAGATTTCTGCGGTTTCGGCCGAATATCCCGTCTTATTGTACGGGCAGAACGGGCAAAGCGCCCTGCAGAAGGGAATATGTATGTATAGCCCTGTGTCTTCAGGGATGGTAGTGAAGTCAACGTCGTTATTGTAAGAGGTGAAAAGGAACGGGTCCTTCTTTCTTGCAATGGTCCTGCGCAGCAGAGTGCTTATCATGTTGTAACCCCCTAATCTGAGAAAAAAATTGCAGCCTAACTATACCTCTTTACCAGCAGTTCAAACTTTTCCTCGATATAATCCCGGCTGGATGACCTGTACCATCTATTGTTATCGCCGTCCAGAATCCTGTAGTGCCCGCTTATTACGTTTTGCTGCAGCCTGAAACGCCCTTCTTCTTTCAGCTTGAGCCACCATACCTTTCCACCCAAGGTTCTGTTCTTCGGGGTTTCCAGGTTATCCAGGGCTGCCGTTTCTATAACCTCCACGGGGCTTTCGCCCAGCGTCATCTGCAGGACTTCGCTCTCCGCGAATATAGCGCACAGCGCTGCTGCGGCGGTCCAGCCCAGTCTGGTCCTTCCCTTTTCTATCTGTACAAGGGTTTTTTTAGAGATGCCGAGGATTTCCGCCATCCTTTCCTGGGTAAAGCCGTATTCAGCCCTTATTAGACGCAGCCTTTCCGACAAAAGGCCGGTTATGGACGCCTTGTCCACCACAATCCCTCCCGTAGAATAGTAGCATTTTTCTACTTATAGTGTAATATTACACTATAAGTAGAAAAATTGCAATATACTTTTGGTGCCGGGGCGTTATGCCAGGCCCAGCATGCGGACGCTTTGGGCCACGATGAAGCATATCAGTACGCCGGTAAGCGTAGGGGTAAGGAAAGATACCAATGTCCATTTCCAGCTCTGGGTTTCTTTACTTATGGTCATCAGAGTAGTACCGCAGGGAAAATGGTTGAGTGAAAAGAGCATGGTGCATACGGCGGTCAGCCAGGTCCAGCCGTTTGCCACAAGCAGCTCCCTTAAAGCGATAAGGCTGTCAAGCTCCAGCATGGCATCGGCGGCCATGTAGCTCATTATTATTATGGGCATTACTATCTCATTGGCAGGAAAGCCCAGGATAAAGGCCATAAGAATGTATCCATCCATCCCAAGCATATACCCCACCGGTTGAAGCAAAGAAGCGCCGTGGTCAAGCAAACTCATGTCCCCAATATTTACGTTTGCCATAACCCAAATGAGCAGTCCGGCCGGGGCAGCGATAGTCACGGCACGCCCCAGCACAAAGAGCGTCCTGTCAAGGAGGGAACGTACCAGTATCCTGCCAACCTGGGGCTTTCTGTAGGGCGGAAGTTCAAGAGTAAAGCAGGAGGGCAGACCCTTCAGTATGGTCTTTGACAGCATTCTGGAGACTGCAAGGGTTATTACTATGCCCAGAATGACCGTTCCAAGGACCGACAGCGCTGCCGCCAGCGAACTGAACGCCCCGGCGGAGTGGGCGATAAAAATGGTGGCCAGGGCGATCAGGGTGGGAAAACGTCCGTTGCAGGGCACATAGTTGTTGGTGATCGTGGCTATCAGCCTCTCCCTCGGAGAATCTATTATCCTGCAGGCAATTATCCCCGCCGCATTACACCCAAAGCCCATACACATGGTGAGGGCCTGCTTGCCATGGGCACAAGCCCTTTTAAAAAAATTGTCCAGGTTAAAGGCAACCCGCGGCAGGTATCCGAGATCTTCCAACATCGTAAACAGCGGGAAGAATATTGCCATCGGCGGCAGCATTACCGAGACCACCCAGGCGACGGTGCGGTAGCAGCCCAGTATCAGTATGTCGTGGAGCCAGCCGGGCAGCCCGTGGGACATGAAAAGGCCGCTCAGACGTTCCTCTATTCGGAAAAGCCCTGCTGCCAGGAGCTGCGAAGGATAGTCAGCCCCCTGCATGGTAAGCCAGAACACAAACCCCAGCAGTCCAATCATAATTGGTATGCCCAAGGTTTTGGATGTAAGCACGCGGTCAATTTTTCTGTCAAGGTCATTGTAATGCTTGTTCATGAAGGTTACAACGCTGTCTGCCGTGTCTTCGGCAAAGCGCACTATTTCAGACACGATTTTATCGCGCAGTTCATCGGTGGTGATGCCGTTGGCTTCCATCGTCTTTCTTATGTTCTCTAATAGGCTTGCCGGTTCTTGGGCATCAGCAAGGCTAAACCCAAGATACCGGTCCAGGGAATCCCGTATTGTTTTATCTCCATCTATCAACCTCAAAGCAGCCCACCGGCTGTTTATCCTGTCCCCCACCAGTGAAACGATGCACGGTTCAAGCATGGCAATGGCCTTTTCGATGGGATTGCCGTACTTAATTCTTAAAGGATTTGCTTCAGCAGTCCCCAGGGATATATTATATATCGCATCCTTTAGCTCCTTCAGCCCAACCCCATCCCTTGCATTGGTACCTACAACCGGTATCCCCAGGACTTCCGAGAGCTTGTCGAGGTCGATTCCAATCTGTTTTCTTTTAGCTTCATCCATAAGGTTTACGCATACTACAACCCTATCAGTGATTTCAAGTATTTGAAGGACCAGGTTGAGGTTTCTTTCCAGGCAGGTTGCATCCGCAACCACTACCGTTGCATCAGGTTTGCCGAAACAGATGAAATCCCGCGCGACTTCTTCCTCAACGGAATTAGACATTAAGGAATAGGTGCCCGGCAGGTCAACCAAAACAAAATCCTTATTGCCGTATGAGAAGCTTCCCTGCGCATTTGTAACGGTTTTGCCGGGCCAGTTGCCGGTGTGCTGTTTTAAGCCCGTCAGGCTGTTGAAGACGGTACTTTTCCCGGTGTTGGGGTTTCCCGCCAGCGCCACTACTACATCTTTCGATGGATCCGCCCGCACCTGAAACATTTCTTTCAGAGCGCCTGTTCCGGTGGATTGATAGGTTAAGCCCACTTATATTACCCCCCTGATTGGAATTAAACCGGTTCAACGAGTATTTTGCCTGCTTCTTCCGAACGCAGAGCTATAACAGCCCCACGGATTTGATATGCAGTAGGGTCACCGGACGGACTCTTAGCTATCGCTTCCACTACCGTATCAAGTATCAGACCCAGATCGAGCATGCGCCTCCTCGCATTTCCCATTGCGGTTAGGTCCTTAACCTTACCCTCACTGCCTAAGGGCAGCATGTGTAAGGGTATTAAACCAGATTGCATAAAGATCTCCCCCTTTGTGTGATTCTTGTTGGGTTTTGCACATAAGTTAGTATAGAGCAAGACTTTTTCCTATGGCTAATATATGAATTGAGTTGAAAATGTGTAACCGGTAAGTGGAAGTTATAAAAGGTTTCTTAACTTTAGCATGTAAGAGGTGAATTCTATGGCAAAGAATGATGGTGAATTCTATACCTTCCGTGGGTATCAACTGCTCAAGCAAAACAAGAAAAACCTTACGGCCAGCATGGAAGACTATATGGAGATGATATACAGGCAGTGTAAAGAAGAGGGCTACGTCCGCATAAACAGTCTGGCGAGGGCAGCTGAATGTAAGCGCGCCGTCAGCATCCAAGAACGTTCAGAAGCTGGCCAGGCTTGGCCTCATAAGCTATGAGAAGTATGGCATAATACAGCTTACCGGGGACGGCAGGGAGATGGGAGAGTTTCTGCTGAACAGGCACAGGGTGCTGGAGGCTTTTCTGGTCAAAATAGGGGTGAAGGATTCGGTATTAAAGGATACCGAGATGATAGAACACCATATCAGCATGGAAACCTTCAGATGCATTGAGGTTTTCAATGACTTCCTGGAGCAGAATCCGGATATAGTAGAGAGTTTTGAAAAATATAGGGGTCAGGCTTGAAATATTCCCTTATTAATGCATATTGTAAAGGGGAATGCTTTATGAGTGAAAAGTTCCCATTCGCGGGTACAAAGGTCGGTTTTACGGATTGAATAAAAACCGATAAAGCCGTAAAAGTGACCGTTTAGGGCGTAAAACCGACCGTTTAGGGAAGATACATCAAGATTGCATATAAATGGTGGTATAATAGTGACTTCAGCGGGTGTCCGGTCGCATATTATCTGGAACTGTACAGGTCAGGACTCCCCTATGATATGAAAGCCTTCAGTCCTGCCTACTACAACATATATTATAATGGCAGCCAGTATGTATCTACTCGCCCGCCATGGTCCGCATGCTATGACTATGCTGTACCCTAATATAAGCTTGACCATACAAATATTTCCTTATTATAATATAGCTGACATGTAAATTTACGATCTCTTCCGGCGTTAAATTTTTTTAAAAAGGTGGGTTTTGTAATGCTAAGAAAAAGGATTGCAACATCCTTGCTTTTACTGGTATTATTTATAGGAATACAGGGCTGCAAAAGTATTCTACCTGAAGATATCGCTGAACCGGAGAATAATGATACTATCGATGCACAAGCTGAAATACCTGCTGAAAATAATGAGGAGGAAAGTGAAATACTATATGATGGAGAAAGCATAAATTTCACCGGGCCTCTGACAAGTAATTGTATGGATGAAGTAAATATATATGCAATATGTACTGCCGGCTTTCAAGGCCTCTTTGACAAAATGACCAGCAGACTGATGGAATGGCCTGATTTTTCGGATTTATTGCAGAACATATTTGACGCCGTTGATATGGATACCGAGGACCTAATTGATAAAGAAGATGTTTTTGTTAATGAGGTTTTGTTCCAGAAAATTAATCATCTACCTGAAGAGAAGCTGGCAGAACTGCACGAAACAAGAATAAAATATAAATTCCTAGAGATCGAATACAAAGATGTAGTTGAAATACCCCTTGGGAGTAAAACTATTTCAGCTAACAATATAGTTGTTTTCCACAATCCGGACAAAAACATCCTGGAAGTGTATTTTGACAGCGACGATGCATATGTAAAATATGAAGTAAAGGGATTTGCAGAGGACTTTATCAGGTGGCATGATGATTTCTTGAAAAGAGAGATTGAACAGGCAACAGAAGGTATAGATTAAGCGGGAAAGGGGCCAGGCTTGGAATATTCCCTGCGACAGGGTGCGACAGGGGACGGTCCTCGAAATGTCGCATTCCCTGCAGCCGGACTAGATTGCCATTATGGAATTACTCATATGGTGGAATTGAGAGGATAAATAGGCCGATGGGCCTTACGCAGTTTAAAACAAAGAAGCCGGGACGGCTTCTTTATACATAATAATAAAGAGATGTTTTACCTGTTATCCCTGTGATGCATAAGGTCGATGGTGCCAAGGACAACATGGGCCAAACCAAAGCCCACTATACCGGCTGCTATCATCGGATTTGTTCTTCTTCTTTTCAAAATTGAGCCTGTTGCGGTTACAGCCGTACCAAGAATGGTCGGTAATAATCCTTCCCGGATTTTCACAAGGTATCCCTCCATTAAATGAGGCTTACTATTATTATTGAATTAATTTTGTTTCATTATTCTCTGACAGCCGGCGAATCCGGATGTAATGTGTTACACTAGATGCGGATTTTTCTAGCGTATTTTTACCGGTCGTCCGGCAAATTTTGGGTTTAAGGATAAAGGAGCGTTTGATATATAATACAACGTCAAATATGAACAATAACAATCCTTTGAGAAGATGACGGCTGCATGAAATATTTGCCATAAAACTGCTCATTGTTTATATATACAGGCGCAAAAGAAAAAGTCCGCACATGTACGGAGCCAGATTTAAGACAAAGTATCTTTATGATGAGGCTTCATGAAAAGATAGCGCGTGCTTAAGATGGTTTAGCAAGGAAACTAGCCGATGCTTTGCAGAAAATCCGTAGGCTTGGCAGGACGCCAAGCCAGGCTTTTCGCGCCACGGAGGGCGCATAAAATGCGTTAGGATTTTCAAGAAGCAAGGCTTAAGTTTCCTCTAAACCATCTTCGCATAAGTCGGATTTTCATGAAGCCTCTTAGGGTTTGTCTGCAAACTGAGTCCGCAGCATGTACGGACCTTTACAGCGCCAGGTCTATATGGTGAATTGTCCCCGCTGTCCCATTTTCCCTCAGGTATATGCCGGAGTTGGACATTTGCCCCAGGGTGTTGTTCTGTCCATCCTTCATCCCGAATGGAGTGTCTATGTTCCCCAGGTATATGGCGCCGATACCGGCGGCGCCTAACGCCAGAAGCTGAGTATTTCCCGCTTCATCCCGCGTCCATATCCTTAACCTGCTGTATATCGGGTCGTTTTCATCAATCCAGTTATTGTTATCCGCATCGTAGGCTGCCAGCTCGGAGAAGCCTTCTCCTGTGGCTGGCCCGAAGAGTTCGCTGCCGTCATTGATGATCCCGTCTCCGTTCCTGTCAAGGGCCAGGAATCCGCTTCCAGGTTTCACAAAGGATATCTGGTCGGGCTTTCCGTCCAGGTCAAGGTCGAAGGAGATTTTGTCCTGCGCCAATTGTGGGGCTGCGCCGTTCAGGGATATTACCAGGGGATCCTTGAGTACCGCGTCGCCGGCCCTTATGCTGATATTTAGCGCCGAGGCAAACTCCCTTGTCATGTTCATCTGGAGAGAAAAGTTTATTGTCCTGCCGTCCTGGGTTTTAATAATACCGTTTGCCGTGTAGGAAAGGCTTTCACGCTCATATTCGGTTTTACTATAATCGTATTCCAGCCCCCAGCCGCGGCGTCCCGAAACAGCAGAGCTTCCACCGGACTGATCAGGCAAAATCACGGCTGTTCCATTGTTAAACCTAATGCCTTTAACGATAAAAAACCTGAACTTTTTGCCGGTCAGGGCCTCCATGAATTTCTGAAGAAGGAGAAGCTTTTGTTTGTCTCCTTCGCCTAAGGATAATTCCTCGACAGATTCCTCAGAAATACAGCTGACAGCGCTTTCCTTATTGTATAGCTTCTTTTTTCCCTCTTCGGAGAGTTCGATTAAGTCCTTGATATCTGCAAGATATTGTCCGGCTGTGGTCTGGCTGTCCCGCGCGTCGTCAGGGCGCTCTCCCACCCAGTATAACAGCCTTTCCTTTGTTGTTTCAGTCCTGATCAATGAATGGTTCATTGACATATTAACACTGGAATCGGATATTTTCATGATAAATCCCCCTTTAAAACATCAAAACCGGTTAATATATCTATCGTCATAATTTTCCATTTATTTAGGTTGACGGTATATTTCATATATTTAGCGTACCGTTATATAATAGACATATATATTGTTGCAGTGAGGGATGATCGCATATGAAAAAGGGTGCCGTCAGGCTATTGATCGTAGCATTTGCCGTTGTGCTTCTCTGGGGATGTAAAGCGGATACTATAGATGAAAAGAACGGGGGACAGCCGCCGGATTCAGCCGGGGGCAGCAGCGTGGAGCCGATTCCTCAGGCACAGCCGGCCCCTCAGTCACAACCGGTTCCCGGGCACGATGATAATGGAGGGATGACAATTAACAGGGAAGAGCTTATACGCGAATTTGCGGATAATAGTTTTAAAAAGCAGCAGGTGAGGTATCAAAACGTGCGAAAGGCCGTTGAGGAGAAATACCTGGTCATAAAAGAATTGTTCGCGGACAAGGGAATGGAATACCCTCCCCACGCAATATTTATCAGGGCTTTTAAGAAGGAAAGAACCGTTGAACTGTGGGCTCAACCGGGTTCAGGGCAACCCTTTGTTCTGGTAACAGAATATGAAATATGCCGTCTCTCCGGTGAACTCGGGCCAAAAAGGCAGGAGGGGGACAGGCAGGTTCCCGAAGGATTCTATCACATTAATGTTTTCAATCCATCCAGCAGTTTCTTGCTTTCCCTTGGGATAAACTACCCCAACCAGTCAGACCGTATTCTCGGCGTCCAGGGGAACCTGGGAGGCGAGATATTTATCCATGGGGGATGTGCCACCATTGGCTGCATTCCAATTACCGACGACAAGATCATGGAACTGTACCTGATTGCCGTTGAGGCCAAATCTAAAGGACAGGACAGGATCCCCGTGCATATTTTTCCCTGCAGGATGGATGATGACGGGATGGAATACCTCAAGGAGGAATTCGGAGAGGATAGTCAGATAGCCGGGTTCTGGAACAACCTGAAGGAAGGGTATGACTATTTTGAGCAGAATCAAGCTCTCCCTGTGGTTAGCGTGGACGATAGGGGCAGATATATGTTTTCCGATTAGCCTGCCGCCCTAGAAGCCTATACGTAGGGCAGGTAAATAAATATTTTTGTACCTGCATTGACGGCGCTTTGAACTTCTATTTTCCCATTATGGTTATCGATGATCCATTTTGCAATGGACAACCCCAACCCGTGGCCGCCGCTTTTCTTGGTCCTTGACTCGTCGGAGCGGTAGAAACGGTCGAAGACGAACGGGATATCTTCCTTGGGTATCCCAATACCGGTATCGGCAATGGTAATTACCACATGTTTTTTGTTCCGGGCTGCCAGGATATCTATGGAACCGCCGGGAGGAGTATACTTGATGCTGTTATCTATAAATACCCTTAGGGCCTGTTTAAGATACCCGCGGTCGGCATTGATGCTGATAATGCCGCCGGCGTCCAAGCGGCAGCCTATGGTATGGCCTGTGTCGAGAAGCCGGGTCTCTTTTGCGATTTCTTCCAGAAGATCATCAAGGACAAATTCCTCCTTCTCAAGTTTCAACTGGTTCTTATCGGCCCTGGCCAGGAAGAGGAGCTTTTCAATCAATTCCTTCATGTTGTCCGTCTCGCCTTTGATCGCTCCGACCGATTCCTCAACAACATCTTTGTGATCCTTTCCCCAACGGTCCAACAGGCTGGCATATCCCTGGATAACCGCGACCGGTGTTCTGAGCTCGTGGGAAGCGTCGGATACAAACCTGTTTTGCCGCTCATAGGAATCCTGTATGCGGTCGATCATTTCGTTGAAGGTCACAGCCAGGTCCTTCAGCTCATCGTGGGCGCCGCCGACATCCAAACGCTTATCAAGGTTTTGCGCTGAAATTTCCTTTACCGTGTCTGTCATCCGTTCTATGGGCAGCAGCATCCTGCGGCTCACCCTTGAGCCTATTATCAGGGCTGTTATTATCGCGGCCGAATTAATGGCGGATAAAACTGCGAATATGATGCCCGTATAAGCATCTTCCATGTCCAGCCCCTTTGCTATCTGCAGGTAAACAGTCCCGCTTCCGAGGGCTATTTCCGCTGTCTGAGCAATTATCCTGAGGTCTTCCACATGGTGAACGACAGGGGCGGAGGATACTTTGAAAAACCTGTTAAGATAATCATCCTTTCGGGTAGAATGGATTTGTTTCTTTCGGGTATCAAATAACGTTACGGTTACCCCTTCCACCCGGGAAATATTATCAAGCTCCTGTTCGGGTATTTCGCTTCTGTTTTCCATCAGATGCGCGATTATTTTGAAATTATTGTCTATTCTTTTTTCCGCCTGTTCAAGCAGGTAAAACCTTGAGCCTGCTACAATAAGGATGCTTGAAACAAAAAGCAGAATAGTAAACATGAAGGCATAGGTTGTTGTTATTTTAAAGGTCAGTGAAAACCGGAGGAGTTTCCTCAAACGCTCAGATATACCTTTAAGGGGATATAGAAGTAGCCCGGCCGCCTTACCCAGTAACCGGATAATAAGTGCCAGGCTGTTTATAAGCACCTTGAATGTAAAAAATACTGCCTTGAAAATGCCCTTTGTTGTTTTCGCTGAGGTTCTGTGTTTACTCATCTTCCAGAATATATCCCACCCCTCGGACGGTTCTGATAAGGTTGGTATTAAATCTTTGGTCAATCTTACTTCTAAGGTAGCGTATGTATACGTCAACCACATTTGTATCGCCGGTATAGTCAAACCCCCATACCTCTTCCAGCAGCCTGTCTCTGCTAAGGGCTATGTTCTTGTTCTCCGCAAGAAATTTCAGCAGGTCGAACTCCCTTTTGGTAAGCTCTATTGTTTCCCGTCCGCATGTAACAAGGTACCTTTCAGGGTCAATCACAAGCTGTCCGACTCTCAACTCATGCTTATGTCCTGTATTGCCTCCCCTGCGCCTTAAAACTGTCCGTATGCGGGCTAACAGTTCCTCTATGGCGAAGGGCTTGGTCACATAGTCATCCGCACCCATATCCAGGCCCATGACCTTGTTCATCGTGTCATCCTTTGCAGTCAGCATGATTATGGGTATGTCGGAGGCCTGCCTTATGCGCCTGCACACCTCCATACCATTCAGTCCCGGCAGCATAACATCCAGTATGACGAGGGATACGTTTGTTTCAAGGGCTTTCCGCAGGCCCTCCCTGCCATCGTGGGCCGTCATAACGTCATAGCCCTCATGCTGCAGCTCAAGCTCGATGAACCGTGCAAGTTTGATTTCATCTTCCACTACCAGGATCTTTTCCCTGTCCATAAAGATTCCCCTCCGCCAGGTTCTAGTCAAAATTATACATCATTTTGCTCATAAAAGCATCTGCCCATGTATCGTACCGGTTATTCCGCGGCCGGGCCGTTCGTCGGGTCTGTCCCCGCGCCTTCTCTGGAACTGCCCATGCTTGAGGTTATGCTATCCCTTGCCGATTCAACCGCGGAGGATACCTTGTCGAATATCTCGTTTGCCTGAACTCCTGCGCCGTCTTCCTTCTCAATCCTTATCCTGTGGCTGGTAAGCAGCGCCAGCACGATACCGGCCGCTGCAACGGGGGCCGCCAGCAACCCTGCGATGATCGCGACGTTAACAGGAATATTGAGAACATCCTTCTCCCTTTTTCTTATTATGAACTTTGTACGGTTCCCTTTGCGTATCAGGTTCATGGTCCCATCAATAAACTTGTGCTCGCATTCCTTCTTCTTGTTCGGTTTAACCTTGTTCTGGCCTTCCAGGTAAACCAGGGCATCGACCATACTGCCGTTGCACTTTTCCAGGGCATCCTTTGCTTCGGCATACCCCACGTTTGCCCTTTGCATAATCAAATCCACCTGTTCGATTCTTATTGTCATCTTAATCCCTCCATTTAATTTTGCCAGGCAGCTCATATCCACCGGCTTTTTCTAATTGCATTATAACGGGATATTCTTAAACACAAATTAGGAGAAGATTAGAATTTGATTAGAAAAAAATTCGTGACAGAGGGACGGAGTTATTGTCACACGAAAAATCGTGTCAGAGGGAGGGAGTTATTGTCAACATGCAAAATCAACAATGCAACAGACATGCAGAAATTTGGCATAATCACAAGAATGCATATTTGGAGGAGTTGAAAGAAGGGTACGGTGTACGGTTTTCCAATCAGGAAAAATAAGAGGATAGCCGTAATAAATAGGAAAATTTTTTGGGCATAGCGTGACACTAACTCCGTCCCCTTGACACGCGTCCCGTCCCCTTGACACGCGTCCCCTTGACACGGACACGTCCCCTTGTCCCCTCGACACAGGATCTTGAAGAAAGACGCGTGGGACGAGGAACCTGTCCCCTATGTCCGGTGGAAAAGGGCTTCTTTGCTTTCATACCCGGCGATATATAGCAGGCTATCGGTTTTTCACCTCTTTGGTTAGTCAAGCTGCTTACCATACTGGAGTTTCCGATAGCCTTTTATTTTCCTGCTTTTAACGATGCTTATAAACCAGGGACTTGAAAATAAACCGAAAGATGAAATTCCAGACAGCTTGACAAAGGAGCTTAGAGAAAAGACTAACCTGTCAATCAGGAAGATTGCTGCTATTACCGAAATAGCAATCGGATAACCAAAAAATTTTCTTTAAAAATTTCCAAAAAAGTGAAACCTTTTTTGCTTCTAAATTGTGTATATAGTAGAGGATAGTTGAAAGGAGGTAATGAAATAAACACTCTGCATAAAAGAAAGAGCGGCACACAGCATGAGAAAAGCAAAAGCGTTGCAGAAGCTGCTTGAATAAAAACCGATAAAGCCATGAAACCGACCGATAAAGCTGTAAAAGTGACCGTTTAGGACGTAAAACCGACCGTTTAGGGAATACAGCCTAAAAATGTTTTAAAATGGTGGTATAATATGGACAAGAAAAATTTTGACCGGTGAACAGGTTTGCCCACCAATCACCGGCCAAAATGGACAACCCATACCCCTGCACGGGCAGAGGAAAAAGGTTGATTATATTATATCCTCCTCTTTAGCCTGTGTAAAGGGTATAAGCTTAAGACCAGGCTTAAGCGCCGGAAGAGAAATAATTTAAGATGAGGTCTATGTTATGAGCACTAAGAAGTTAATATCGTTGATGTTAGCATGCGCACTGTTATTGACAACCGGCATATTCGCATATGCAGAAAACAACTCACTTAAAACCACTGAAGCTAACGGTGTAAAGTTGTTCAACATCAAGGAAACCTCAGGCAGAAATATTGACCTGAAAATAACTGCGGTTATAGATAACGCAGAAAATGTAAAACTTTATTACAGAAACAATTTTGATAAGAAATTCAAGCAAACCAGTTTTGAAACAAAATACAATGACAACTACTACGTAGCGATGATACCGGCTTTTGACACCGATGCAGACTATATCGAATACTATATCTCTGCAAATATCCTGGGCAAAGAAACTAAAACAAATATTCTTACCGTAAACCTGGTGGATATGTC
>JABVCK010000026.1 GCA_013540605.1 Bacillota bacterium | reverse complement strand
GCTGGTTATGATTATGGTTCGCTCTGAACATTCTACCCTCTCCTTTGTATACCAAATATGTTTATATTTACTAGGTTAAGTATACCATAAAAGCGCCTTGAAGTCCAGTATTATCAATGGTTTTGTGAAGTTTTCAATGTGCAAGCTTACCAGTTTTATACAGGAGTTATTGCAGTGGAATCAATCTTTCCAATGCAAAAATTTTCTTCCTTCAAGCCTTTCATCAACTTATCCTTAGTTAGTTTGTCTAGTTTCCACATGCTTTTCCCCGTATCCTCGCACCACTGTGCAACTTCTCTCATGATACTGATTGCATCGTCAGCTTCACCCGAAAATATCTTAAAGTTACTTAACGGCATCCCTTTGCCCCTCTCCCTTAATACCTTTGCTGGAATTTTTACGCAACACTCAGCATGGATAGTTGGTCAGGCAGTGTTCAACCCATTCTTTATCCATCCTTTTTAAACGTTCCTTTTTTAAGTTTTCTTTGACTATCCAGTTAATATCCTTGTCCGAACAGGAAAGCCATTTTTCAAATGCCTTTTTCCCTTCATCCGGGCTCCCGACAATGGCAACACTCCAACAGTAGGCCAGTCCCTTCCTCAAAGCTTTGAACCCTTCGTCTTTTCTATCCTGGATGCTTTTAATCGATTCTGTAATGTTATCCAGTATTTGTAACACTCTTAATACGTGTTCCTTTTGTTTCAACAGCTTTGGCTCACAGAGCGCAGCAGCTGCGGCTCTTTTTTCGTAGCTGTTACCCTCAGACCATTCTTCCATTTGTTTTATCAGTTCATCCATATGGCTTTCACCGTAAATCTGCAGGGCCATTGCCACAGCTTCACGGGTTCTCCACCTGGGATCGGAGGCAAGGGAGCGTAATAGTTTAAGATACTCTACCTTTCCTTCGGTAACAAGCTTGCCTAGTCCCACTGTTCCGCAACACGCCAGGAATTCCTGCTGGGAATTGACCGGAGCTTTTTCGGGTATAAAGCTGATCAGGTGCAAAAATTGTTCTTCGCTTCCTACTTCTGCAGCGGCTTGGATTAATTCAAGGTTGCCGCGCGGGCCGGGAAGTCCTGATTCTCTCATCAAGTAATCATCCCAATTTTCTATTTTGTGATCTCTTATTGATACCTCAACAGCGTAAGTATATTTTCCGTATGTAAAATCTCCTCTATAATTCCCGTCTTGTAACGCTGAAATATCTACATGGTTGATTTCCATTTGCCGTACTTCCTCTAATTCTGCATTATTGCAGCCCGCAAGAAATGCTAATAGTAACGATATGGTAATCAGTAGCATCAGATTTTTCCTTGGCCATTCACTAAATGTAACAATCTCAATTAATCTCTTTTTAGAAATAGCTTCCAAAAGTATTCCTCCCCATCTTGTTTAAACTTTATATACTTCCTGAATTTCTAGTATGGCGTCCGGTGAAACGGCTTTAACATATTGATTTATATCTTCCAGATGCTGATTTAATAAATTCTCGGCAATACCTGGAGGAGCATACACAACATATAAAACATTCTTTGTACTCTGCGTTATTCGAGTCCTTTTGTCGGGTCCATAGATAATGCTGGATATAATCCCGTCTCCATCAGCCATCATCATGTCTCCTGGAACTAATTCTTTTTCTTGTCCGTTCAATAATATATAACGTTCGTTCCCTTGTGATACATCTACCCTTATTGGCAACCTAACAGCATCTATGTCATGACCAGCTGTAAGTAAAAGATTTTTTAGTTCTGCCATAAACATCGTTTCTACCAATGGAGCAACATTGGGTATGGATTTCTTTTTCAAAACAACGGATTCTAGTTGAAGCAGCACATGATAGGTTTTCTTAAAACGTTTGTAATAGTCAATATAGGTTTTAATTGGCTCCGTCAAACTTATATCGGCCCGGTTAAAATCTTCATATTTAGCCCTTAAAGCATTTTCAAGCTCTTCCTTATTTTTTTCCAGCCTTAGACTGAATTCGGAATTACTTACATTCTTTAAAAGAATAGCGCCAATCAATGCTCCAGGGTATGCAGCTTTCAATGCCTCAGATATTAATAGCATTCCATTTTCCTCCTCTCTATCGCCTTTTCATAACAATAAAACGGGAATTCTCTTCTCGGAAAAGACAATTGCCCGACTTTTTGGTACCCTCGGCGTTCATAAAGATTAAGAGCTCTAGGGTTTCCACTATAGGCATCCAGGCGGATTGAAGTATAGCCTTTTTCAGCAGCATATTTTTCTGCAAAATCCATAAGCTGTCGCCCAACCCCTTGCTTTTGACACTCAGGATTTACAGCTAACCTGTGGATTACCAGTACTTTTCCGTCTTCAACTGACCAATGCAATTTTTTATATTCCGGAGACTGCTTTTCATTAATTGAGATGACTCCTAAACAATTGCGTTTGTCTTCTAGAATATATAATGATCCACTTTTTATATCTTCTTCAAAGATCTCCGCTGTGGGGTAATATTCATCCCATTGATAAATACCTTGAGATTCCATGTCTTTAATACAATTCTTTATCAATCCCATAATATTTTTTATGTCTTTTAAAAAAGCTAACGTGATTTGCATACAACGCTTCACCCATTTCCTTTCCTACAGGCATAGTACGCCTGGATGACCGCTATTTTTCCATATATAAATATCTATAGATAAATATTATATCGTTAACAATCTCTCATTTTCTTTCAATATCTCGGTTAGATCTTCTCCCCAATATTTTACCTCTACCCCCAATTCTACTAGTCTCTCTGAGACTCCTAACTGATCTGCGCAAGCCTTACATGCAGAGACATTAACCCCTACATGAATTGCATGCTTTATCTTCTCGTGCATTAAATCATTTTCTGCAACAAGTTTTGCTGTTGCTCCCCAAATTATTATTGTTACTTCGTTCCACCAGTTGTTTATTTTACTGTTTATTCCATACATCATCACCATTTTTTCTGACGTTATCGGGTCTGCGTTGGTCCATAGAATATACAACTTTTTTAATTCACTCATCTTGTTTCCTCCAATATTATTTTTTACCTGAAGTATAATAATGCAGCCTCTTTAGACGCTGTGCCGCCATCAACTGTCTTAGAAGGGTATGACCACTCTTCCAGATTAATTTCATTAGCAACTACCTTACTCGCTCATAAAGAGCCTCCAATTTGGACAATTCAGGAGCGGGCTTAGGTCTATCATACCAGTTACTCATAATAACTCCTCCTCGATTTTTCTTTATATTTTATATCAGGATACAGCTAAACATCCGATTTCAGCTAACGTTTCTACTTGCAGACGTGCATGAACCTATTTATGCGGCGACATCAGATATTTGATTCGCAATCTTCCATAATGGACTGCGATTTTTTGTTGGACGGCATTCCCACGGTTTTATGTTTCTCCACCGTCTACAATAATGCTTTGGCCTGTTATAAATGATGCTGAATCACTTACTAAAAATTTCACAACCTCAGCAATTTCTTCAGGTTTGCCTACACGCCCAAGTGAAACATTTGTTGAAATCCAATTTTTATCTTTTTCTGATATCTTATTGGCTTCGGTTGCTATCCATCCAGGTATGACACATACAACCCTTATTCCATGTTTTCCTACCTCATGTGCTAAACACTTTGTTAAAGCTACTAGCCCTGCTTTAGAAGATGCATAAGCTGTATGCCCTGGTTCCGGTTGAAAGCTTGCGCAAGAAGATATGTTGACTATAACACCTGATTTGTTTTTTATCATTCCATTGAGAAATGAACTGGAAAGCAAAGCAGCACTCCTAAGATTCGTATTTTGAACTTTGTCCCAATATTTATATGTTATATCGACTAGATCAACAAATGAAAATCCTGTTGCTGCATTGTTGATTAAAACATCTATTGAACCAAATCTATCAATTATTTCTTTTGTAAATATATTCAAATTATCGACATTAGATAAATCGCATGCATAATAAAACAAATGTGCAAAATCATTAAAATCCTTGGGCTTGGGTAAAATATCAGCAACAATAACCTGCATATTCTCTCTTATGAAACATTCGACTATTGCACGGCCTATACCACGTGCTCCGCCTGTCACAACAACTATTTTCTTTTTCTCAGATAAACGCTCCAAAACGCTCACTCCTTTGTCGGCTATGACATTTAACGATTTGACTTCACGGCATTTCGGTACCATTCACAACACATATATATCCTGATTTTAATTCTAATTCTACAATAATATCATCGTCACAGTAACTTTTATTCATATCGGTACTAATTGAATTTCTTTTTTTATTTCTAACAGGTTTTTGTGCTTTAATTTTATATGCCCGCATTTGAAGCCCGAGTTGTTCAGCCGGATATTTCTCCTTGCCTCGAAAAAGTCATTACCTATTTCGCTTGTTAAAATGTAATGAAAATGGTTCATGATCACATTGGCTTTAAGAACATCTAATTCGTGGGGAAGAAGAGAATGTGGCTCTGCGTTGTACTTCTCAATCAAATATAGCTCCAACTCTTCCATTGTTCTATCGCAAGGTTTAATTTTCTTGGCATACTCATCGCATTACTTATATAATCCGCATACTGATGCGCATGTGTTCGGAACCGCATATGTGAAGTCTCCTTTTTCCTTTCACTCTTTTATAAAGCTGAACGTTTTATTGCCTTTATGCGATAGTTTAAATAATCTGTCCTTCGTTAACTGATAAATAATGTCTTCTTCTTTCATATGGTGGTCACTAAATGATAGAGTCCCTTCGCTTTTCAAAACTCTATAAAGTTCCTGTAAAACCCTTTGTGGTTGCTTTAATCCATGGTAAATGTCATAAAGTAAGACCACGTCTATACTGTTATCAGGCAAATTCGTGGCGCAATCCGTCTGGATGACTTTAATATTATTAAGTCGGTTTTTCAGAATAGCCTTTTTAACGTACTTCATTGCTATAGGGCTCATATCTGCGGCATAGACCTCTCCCTTTGAACCCACTAATCTTGCCGCAGCTACTGAGTAGCTTCCTGGTCCGCACCCATAGTCTAAGATTTTGAAACCCTCACTAATCCCCGATTCCAACAATACTCCTTCAGGCGGCGAAAACAAATCACGAACCTTAAACGTTAGAGCCATCATATCAAACCCTATTCGATCCATGAAACTAGCCATTCAGTCAACCTCCTTGGAAAAACACAAATAAAATATTTTATCAACATAGGCAAACCTTTTCAAAACCAATCACGTTTAGTAAGCCTTCTGCCAAAATTGTATCGAATTTTTCATATTCTTTCTAACCCTAATACACTTAGTAACTCTAAAGGTCTTCTTATTATGCTTTGTGCACCGGCTTGAATTAACTCATTTTCTGTCCTAAATCCCCATAAGACACCTACAGAATGCATGTTTGCATTTTTAGCCGTCATTATATCTACTTCGCTATCCCCTATATAAATACACTCTTCTGGCAAAACTCCTAATTTGTTGGCAATCATTCTTGCTCCACTTTGATCTGGTTTTTTAGGCATCAAAGCGCTGCTGCCCACAACCCATGAAAATCCCCAATACGGGAAGAACCTTTCAACAACCTTCCTGGCTATATCCTCTTCTTTATTTGTATTCACAGCTAAATA
>JABVCK010000025.1 GCA_013540605.1 Bacillota bacterium | reverse complement strand
AAGATTGCGGGAAGTTAGATTGAAAACACTACTAGTAACCGAGTAGGATATCAGTAACCCAGAACTCGGCTTATAGACTTACTCGTATGATAATCGGGATAGGGGGCGGCTAATCACCGCCCCCTATCCCGATTCTTGCATCAAGTTTATGGCATTTGACAAAAACTCCGTAACGATGTATTATGTTATTAGCATATGCTAATAACATAATACGAAAGGGCGGTACGTATGACAAACGAATCATCCGAGAAAACAGGTATCAAAAAGGCTATCGCTGTGATGAGCGGGAAAGGAGGGGTCGGAAAATCAACAATAACAGGATGGATAGCGGTAGAGCTGAATAAAAGAGGATTCAAAGTAGGGATTCTGGACGGCGATATCACCGGACCAAGCATACCGAAACTGTTCGGGGTGGGAGCTAAGAAGCCGTATCAAAGCGAAGAAGGCCTGTTCCCAGTCGAGACAGCCACCGGGATAAAGATAATGTCCTTGAACCTTCTCATAGACAGCGAGGATTCTCCGGTTATATGGAGAGGCCCGCTGCTGGCCAATACCGTTAAGCAATTCTATACCGACGTGGTCTGGGGAGACCTGGATTATTTGCTGGTTGACCTGCCGCCGGGTACGGGGGATGTGCCTCTTACAGTAATGCAGTCTTTCCCGGTTGACGGAATGGTCATAGTATCTTCACCCCAGGACCTGGTGCACATGATAGTGAAAAAATCGGTTAACATGGTTAAAAAACTTGATTTGCCAATCCTAGGAGTGATAGAGAATATGAGTTATCTGGAGTGCCCCGGATGCAAAAAGCTGATCAACGTATTCGGTGCCAGTGACATTGAAGAAGTAACAAAGGGAATAGGTGTCGACCTGTTGGGGAAACTGCCCATAGATCCTGAGATGGCAGAACTTTGTGATGAGGGCAGGTTGGAGGTCTACGGGGCGATTAACGGCAGCATGAAGGATATTGTGGATAGGATCGAAGGCAAGCTGGGAGGTGAACGATAATGAAAATATGCGTTTCATCAACGGGAAACAGCATTGAAGGCAGCGTGGATGGAAGGTTTGGACGCTGCAGATACTTCTGCATAATCGATGATGCCAGCGGGGAAGTCAGCGTGGTGGAAAACCGCGGCTGTCTTTCACCGGGAGGAGCAGGCGTAGCCGCTGCCCAGCAGGTAGTGGACGAGGGTATTGACTGTTTGATAACGGGAAACCTGGGCCCCAACGCCATGGAGATCCTGAATGCAGCGGGAGTAAAAACGTACAGCGCCCCAGGTCTGGGAATAGGTAAGGCAGTTGACATGTTAAAATCCGGGCAGTTGGAGCAAATTACTTCTCCGGTGTCCCATCACTTCGGTATGAGGCACGGAGGGGGAGGACAAGGTTGATATTATCCGTATTGATGAAGGAGGATGAAAAATGATACTGGCAATTGCAAAAGAGGGAAAATACGTATCGTCGCATTTTGGTCACTGTGAAGGTTTCGAGATGGTGGAAGTGGATGGTGGGAGAGTTCTAAACAGAACTGCGGTTGCAAACCCGGGCCACAGGCCGGGATTTTTACCTGAGTTTCTCGCGGATAAAGGTGTGAAGGCTGTGATTTCAGGGGGAATGGGCGCCTCGGCGCAGGCTTTGTTCAATTCAAAGGGTATTGATGTATTCACTGGAGTACAGGGTGACCTTGACAGTGTAATAGAATCATACGTTAAAGGCGAGCTGGAGTTTTCAGACAGCGTATGCCATGACCACCATTACGAAGGCGAATGCCATAGTTAAGCACTGAAGGGGTCAGCCCCTTTTGTGCTTTTTTTTCGGCGCAGAGTGGAGTATAATAAATAAGAACTAAAAGATGAAGGAAAATCAGGAGTTGATACTATGCCGAGACCTGTAAAATGGAGAAAGGTAGGCTATATACCCCGGGACAGCCGGTTTGTACCCGAGGGTAAACCCGAAAGTGATATTGAAGAGATAGTTCTTAAGGTTGAAGAGCTTGAAGCCATGAGGCTTAAAGACATTGAGAATCTAAACCAGGAGCAGTGCGCAGCGATGATGAATATTTCCCGGCAAACCTTTCAGCTGATAATAGATGACGCAAGAAGGAAGGTTGCCAGGGCGCTGGTGGAAGGAAAGGCCGTACGCATCGGAGGAGGCAAATACACCGTAAATATTTGCAGGTACAACTGCAGCAAGTGCGGGGGAACCTTTGACGAACCCTTTGAGAAGACCGCGGTAGTATGCCCGCTGTGTAAATCCGAGCACGTTGAATGCATCGGGGAGAACAGTTACTGCCGCAAACAGTGTGTGAAGAAGGCCTGCTGCCGCAAGCGGAACAGACCGGAGTAAGCCCGGATGAATCATGACTAATACAGATAATTGATGGCAATAAATTAAGTAATATATATAAATATATTATAGAAGAAAGGTTGATAGGAGAAGATTGCATGGAAAACATCGACAGAAATTTAGCCATAGGAGTATTTGATTCCGGTGTCGGGGGCATAAGCGTTCTGGCTGACCTTATCAGGATTTTACCGGAGGAAGACTTTATTTACCTTGGTGATTGTTTGAACATACCCTACGGGACCAAGGACGTGGAAGAGGCGAGGAAACTGACCATTGCTGCGGTGGAGTTTCTGCTGGAGAAAGGCATCAAGGCATTGGTAATCGCGTGCAACACTGCAACCAGCGCTGCCATAACACACCTCAGGGACTGGCTGGAAATCCCGGTGGTAGGTATGGAACCGGCCCTTAAACCCGCCGTTGAGAGCGGGGAAGACGGGAGTGTGGTGGTTATGGCCACACCCATGACCCTTAGGGAACGGAAGTTTAACAGCCTTATGGAGAAATACAGGGAAAGGGCGGACATTATACCCCTTCCATGTCCCGGCCTTGTGGAACTGATAGAGGAAGGCAAGCTGGAGGGGGAAGAGGTTGAAAACCTTCTTGAGCAGCTGTCTTTACCGCTGAAAGACAAGAGGATTTCTTCGGTTGTGCTGGGTTGTACGCACTATCCTCTTATTAAGGACGCTATCCAGCGGGTGTACGGAGAAGATGTCAGGATAATTGACGGCAATATGGGTACGGCACGGCAGTTAAAGAGGCTCCTTGACAAGAACGGCCTCAGTATTGACAAGGGGAGAGGCAAGGGCAATTTGCAGATATTCACCTTTGGGGACGAAGGAAAGGTTATTCCCCTCTGCCGGTTATTGCTGGATACCATGCTGAACAGGAAGGAGGATATATGAAGGAAAACGTTATTCTTCCATAGCAACCTGGTATCTGTGGAAAACGCTGGATAATAGTTAAGCCTTAACGGTAATTTCGGTTAAGGCTTAAAAATTGCATATATTGTCCAGCTCCTGCCCGGTTATTGTTTCCTTTTGCAGCAGCTCAAAGGATATCCTTTCCAGATAGGTGCGGTTCTTGTCTATAATTGATACGGTGTTTTCGTAGCACCCGTCAATTATTTTCTTGATTTCTTTTTCAACAGCCGGATGGAGTTCACCGTTATGTCCAATTTTATATACCCTGTTCCCCAGCCCGGACATGCCGAACTCGCAGACCATCTGCTGCGCCAGCTCATTTGCCTTTGAAAGGTCGTCCTTGGCCCCTGTGGTCACCTCTCCGAAGATTTGCTCTTCGGCAGCCCTGCCGCCAAGCATAACGCATATCTTGTTTCGCAGCTCTTCCCTGGTATGAAGATACCTGTCTTCGTCGGAAGAATTAAGCACGTAGCCCATTGCCTGGCCCCTGGGCACTATGGAGATCTTTTCTATCAGGCTGTTTTTAAGAACCTTTCCCACAAGGGCATGCCCCGCTTCATGATACGCAACAATCCTCTTCTCCCTTTCCATAACCGTAGCGTTTTTTGACTGCAGCCCGACCAGGACTCTTTCTATAGCCTGGTAAAACTCTTCCCTGCCGATTGTCGACTTGTTGTTTCTAACCGCGAGGATTGCCGCTTCATTTGCAATGTTGGCAAGGTGGGCGCCGGATACGCCATGGGTTTTTCTGGCGATCTCCTCAATGTCTACGGCCGGGTCCAGGGGTTTGTTCTTTGTATGAACCCGCAAGATCTCTATCCTCGCTTTAACATTGGGATTTCCGATGAACATGTGCCGGTCGAACCTTCCAGGCCTTAACAGCGCTGGGTCCAACAGGTCAAGACGGTTGGTCGCGCCTATTATGACTATATTGGCGTTCGTATTAAATCCATCCATTTCTACAAGAAGCTGGTTCAGCGTCTGGTCCTTTTCACTGTTGTTGTCCATATTCCTTGTTGAGCCGATCGCGTCGATCTCATCGATAAAGATAACGGATGGACTGTTCTTCTTTGCCTTTTCAAAGAGATCTCTTATTCTGCTTGCGCCAACCCCAACATATTTTTCTACAAATTCCGAACCGCTTGCGTAGATGAAATGGGAGTTGGACTCTCCGGCAACCGCAGAAGCCATGAGCGTTTTCCCTGTTCCCGGAGGACCATGAAAGAGTATGCCGTTGGGAATTTTTGCGCCCATACGCTTGTATTTTTCGGAGTTTTTAATAAAATCAATTACCTCTTCAAGTTCTTCCTTGACCTCATCCAGTCCAGCCACATCCTTAAATGTCACCGCGTTTGAAGTCTCTTCCTTTTTATTGCTTGCCTGGTTTTTACCCTTTACGGTGGCGGGAACCAGCTCAGTTTTGTTATCCAGTTTGAGGTAGTACACCAGCAACCCCAGGGTGACAAAGGTTGACAACACAAGCTGCCAGGGGCTTTTTGCGCTGTTGGAGGACTGGGGAAAGGCAGTGAACAGTGTGATTGTTAATCCAAAGGAGAATAATAAACTCCAGAATGTGATTCTCTTTTTCAAACAGGACTCCTGCCTTTCTCAGCTAGTAATTAATTAAACTATTTTTATTTTTACCTAAAGCCCGGGAAAAAATAAAGTTATATTCGTATTAATATATGGAAAATCGAGTATAAAGACAGAACCGGTTGCAAATGTTTGCATACATGGGTTATAATTCTATATAGGCAAAATGCTAGAATTCATCTAAAGATCGCACAGGAACATGATTATCAGGGGGGATACAATGCTGAAAATAATTAAAAATGGAGAGGTTTATGCGCCGGAGTACCTGGGGAAGAAGGATATCCTGATCGCCGACAGGAGAATTGGATTTATCCATGACGAGATTCCGCTGCCTTCCGGATTGGGCGATATTGAGGTGATGGACGCCGGCAGCAAGATTGTCGTTCCGGGGTTCATTGATTCGCATGTGCATATTTGCGGCGGAGGGGGCGAAGGGAGCTTTTCCACCAGGACGCCCGAAATACAGCTCAGCGATATTACCACAGCAGGGGTGACAACGGTTGTAGGCTGCCTCGGAACCGATGGAACAACACGGTGCATGGCCGGCTTGCTTGCAAAGGCCCGGGGGCTGGAAGAGGAGGGTATTACGACCTACATATATACGGGCTCCTACCAGGTACCGGTGGTCACCATCACCGGGAGCTGCAGGGATGATATTGTATTGATAGAGAAAGTCATTGGAGTTGGTGAGGTAGCGATTTCCGACCACAGGTCCTCACAGCCCACGGTTGATGAAATAGCAAGAATTGCGTCTGAGGCAAGGGTTGGAGGCATGCTGGCAGGCAAGTGCGGAGTTGTTAATCTTCATCTGGGGGACGGCTGCCGCAGGCTGGAGTACCTGATAAAGATTTTAGACAATACTGAAATTCCGGCTACACAGTTCCTTCCAACTCACCTCAACAGGGATATAGGCCTGCTGGAATCCTCCCTGGAGTTTGCCCTAAGGGGCGGATACGTGGACCTGACGACCAGCAGCGACCCGGATGCTCTGGAAGAAAGGGAAGTAAGCGCAAGCTGCGGGTTTAGAAAAATGCTTGAATGGGGGTTCCCTCCGGAGAGAATAACCTTCTCATCGGACGGCCAGGGAAGCCTGCCGCTTTTTGACAGAGAAGGAAAACTGATCGGGCTTGGGATCGGTTCGGTCAAATCCCTGCACCGTGCTTTTTGCGCATCGGTTTTTGAAGAGAAAATCCCCATTGAAAGCGCATTGAGAGTAATAACCTCAAATGTCGCTGATGTTTTAAAAATGAGAGAAAAGGGCAGAATCAATACAGGCATGGATGCGGATATTGTTATTCTCAACAAAGAGGACCTGAGCATAGACATGGTAATAGGTAAAGGGAAAATATTGGTGGAAAACGGTAAAGCCTGTGTCCGGGGAACCTTTGAAAAGTTTGACAAGTGATACATTGGATGCTATAATCCCAT
>JABVCK010000024.1 GCA_013540605.1 Bacillota bacterium | reverse complement strand
TTGTTTTTACTGCCCGCAAGCTTGTTCGCCTTGTTTTCGCGCTGCTACGCGATAACAAAAATTATTCTCCAAAATTTAGGAGGTGTAACTGATTAACTGATTTTACAATTATGGGACTAATTTCCATAAGCTTTCCCAAGCTGTCGGGCATTCTATTTGCTGTTTTCAAGCTTCAGAACAATATTTTTACATCACTTTCCAAAAACTTTTTCTTGACATATTACCACGCTACTGACCAGATTTATCATTAATTAACATGGCCCAGCCTATGTTGTCGATTCTTCCAGTTCCCTGAGACAATCCTCCGCCCACCGTATCAACGTCTCATTTGTCATCTGCGCCCTTTTGATTGTGAAGTGCCAGAAGAGCTGTTCTCTTTCTGCCTGGGCTTTCAGCCTTTCGTCATTTCCGTCTGTTTCAATAAATTCTCTGGCTTTGTTCTTAAGTTCAGCAATATATTCGTTCAGTTCCTCCCTTTCCTTAATGAAATTCTTGAACTGTTTTTTCAGTTCCGCTTTTTCCAGCCTTGAACCAAAGAATATCCTGACCATGAATTCGTCCCTCTTTTGCGTGGATAGGGTTTCGGGAAAATCCGCCAGCCATTTGTGGAAGGCCTTTTCCCCCTCGCGCGTTATGCTGTAGACTCTTTTGTCGGGCCTGTCGTCCTGCGGCTGGATTACTGAAGATACATAGCCCTTCTTTTCAAGGGAATCCAGCTCCCTGTATATCTGGCTCAGGTTAGCCGTCCAGAAATGGTTTATGGATTTATCGAATATCTTCTTTAGATAGTATCCGTTCATCGGAGCGTAGGTGAGAAGGCCCAGAATCGAATACTTCAGCGACATAATGAAACACCTCCATATATAACATGTAGAATATTATATAACTTATTATATATTATTCTACATGTTATATAATGTCAAGGGGTTTTTTGGAATCATATGCTAAAACAATGCCGCAGATTGAGAGTCGGCCCCTGTCGAATATTGAGGTAAGATTCTGAACATGTTACAATATTACCATGGAACTTTCTCCTGCCAAGCACGTCAAACAAAAAGAGTAATTGTCGCGTTTCACATCCAAATCAAGAGGTAAAGGGGCGTCGAAGGAATGTATACAAGATTAAAAAGCTATGGTTGGCGTTTGATTGCGGTATTTGTGCTGGCACTGGTCTTTTTTCAGTTTAATGCGCCTCCGCAGGTGGCTGCCGGCGATATCAAGCTGGTGATAGACGGTGAGAGCATTGAAACTTCACCGCAGCCGGTAATTCAAAATAGCCGGACGCTGGTGCCGGTGCGCCTTGTTTCGGAAAAACTGGGCGCACAGGTGGAGTGGAACGAGCAGAACAGGACCGTACGTATTGTGAAAGGCAACCGTTCGGTGCTTTTGCGGATTGACAGCCATCTGGTGGAGTATAACACAGGAGAGAGAGTTTTCAATTTAAGCGATGTACCTCCGCAAATCATCGAGGACCGTACTTTCGTGCCCCTGCGTTTAGTCAGCAACGCTTTAGGGGTGGCTATAAGATGGGAGGATGCGAGCAGGACGGTATACATAGATTCCGCCGAGGCTGCGGGCATAACCCCCTTCTTTGACATGAAGATATCCACGGTACAGCCCGGACAGGTGATAACGGGGACTACGGATTTGCAGGCCCATTTCCCCGGAGCGGTTCCGGTCGGCGCCGCTGAGATAAGGTTTTTGCTCATCAATCCCGACACAGGGCGGGGAGCGGTGGTGGCCAGGGGCACCGGCATGACCGCTATATACAAATGGCTGCCGGACCTGCAGGAGAGCGGGCATAGGGTCCTTGTGGCAGCCGTCTATAACGGGGATGGGCGTTTCCTGGCTGGCGACGCCGTTCCGGTTCATGTGGCGGTGGTTCCTAAGGTATCGTTAACCGGACTGGTTCCGGGACAGGTGGTAAAGGATGCCCTTTCGCTGGGTGCAGACCTGAATTTCGTGGCTGCTTACGTCAAATACGAGGTTGCAAACCTCGACAAAGGCAAGGTGTTTGTAACGGAGGAATCCGACCCGCAGGGTGCGTACAGGTGGACCCCGATGATGGAGGATAACGGGAAGGTTTCCTTTAAGGTAACGGCCTATGACCATGCGGGACAGGCCTATGCGAGCGAAGCTGTAACCGTTAAGGTTGATGCGGAACGGAAGCTGGAGCTTAGAGGAGTCAGCGGCGGCAGTACGGTGGACAAGCCGGTCACGCTGTCGGTTTTCCGGAACTTCCAGGTGAGCCAGACCGAATATGTGATGAGGGACCCGCAGACAGGGAAGGAAGAGGTCCTCGCCCAGGTGGGGTACACAAGCCACCGTTGGTTTCCCGGCCCGGAGCTGACAGGAACCAGGGAACTCTTTGTCCGGGTCAAGGATACCTCCGGGGTTACCCATACAAGCAGCAGCGTGACCGTCAAGCTGACGGGCGCCCCGAAACTGATTCTGGGAGGCGTGGGCCCCAATCAGGTGGTGACCGGCCCGCTGAAGCTGACAGCCACAAGCAACGTCGCTTTGGACAGCATCCAGTACGTCCTGGTCAACCCCAAAACAGGGGCAAAAAGGGTGGTTGCCGGGGGCGCTGATGCTGCGGCAGAATATACCTGGACGCCGGCTCAAGGAGACGACGGGGAATGGAAGATGCAGGCGGAAGGCGTTTTGGCTTCGGGAGAAAGGATAACCAGCGAAGCCATTGCCTTTAAGGTGTATTTTGGCACCCTCTATTCTGCTAAGCCGGTGGTGGAAAAGAGCGCATTCCTGGACCTGGCATCCGGTTTAGCGAGCCAGTCATGGCAGAAAACAGGCATGTCCGCGGCGCTGCAGACTGCCCAGGCCATCCTGGAAACTGGATGGGGCCAAAGCGTCCCGGTGGACAAATATACCGGCAAGTTTTCATACAACCTGTTCGGCATAAAGGGTACGGGGCCTGCCGGTTCGGTAGTCTCCAACACCTGGGAAGAGTATAACGGGCAAACCTTCCGTGTTGACGCGAATTTCCGGGCTTACAGCGGTGTGGAGGAGAGCTGGGCAGACCACAAGAACCTCCTGCTCACCGGCAGCAGGTACGAACCCTTCCGGACAGTGATGCACGACAGCACCCAGGGCGCCTGGGCTTTGAAGAGAGCCGGCTATGCCACGGATTCGAAATACGCGCTGAAACTTATGGATATCATTAAAACCTATAATCTTAAAAGGCTGGATGAGGTGGGGATCTAACCCTCTCACAAAAATGAATGAAAATAGTTGAGCTATTTCCGCGGTGCGGTATGTTAAGGGGGCTGTTTGAAAAGACAGCCCCGCTTTAAATCCATTAATCTTTGTTTGAACAGGTATTATGTGCCGACAGTTTTGCCTGTATCCTTTTCCTTGTTTAGATTCTTAGGTTTGAACTCGATAAGGAAATACAGTGCTATACCACTTAAAAGTCCATAAGTCGGTCCAATAACTGCCAGAATTGCCGCCATCGCTAAAGCAACGCCGCGCTGTTGATTGTCTTTCAGCATATTCATGCCGATATACCCACAGGCAAAAGTCTGTACTACCATTGTAAGGGCAAAAAAGATACCAAAAGCAGGTCTTATTAATGTAACCAAAGGCATCAGCATAACTGCAATTACCGTTGCCGCCCTAAAAGTTCCGACTCCACCCCAAAATGAGGGCAGGGTTTTATAGCCCATTTTATATCTTTCCGTAATGGTCAATAAACCGGAAGCCCATAAAGGACCGTTCATCGGTACCCAGGGAGCAAAAAGCCCCATAAAGGCATTACGTATAGCTGTAACCAGATTTGTCCTGGTAGGATCAAACGGGACAGTTTCATCATCCCTCAGTTTTGTAGCGTCGGATATAATTCCGTCAGCAAGAACGATATCACCAAAAGCAATTATATAAGCCGTTAAAGCCATAGGTATTGCATATATGAAGAAATTGAGGTCAGGCAGTCCTAAACCGAAAATTGTATAGTTTTGCAATACATGTCCTATGTTTAAAGGGGTAAACCTCCACTCTATCTGTGGAAGAGGAAGCTCTTTTAAAAGAAAAGGACCTGCAATTATTGCAAATATCTGAGCAGGAACAATACCTTGATTTCTTATGATGCGAACAGTCTTATTCTTTTCCGCCAATTCCGCAAAAACCTTGGAGAATAGAAAGAAAAACGCAATGATTGTTGATAAAACAATAGTTATGGGAGCCAAAGGCAGCCTTACATTTATTACATTCATAGCGGCAGAAAAACCTGCGCCAAGGATAATTCCCCCTCTTACAGAGATGGGGATAAGGTTAACCAGCTTTCTGCCAAAACCGGTTGTACCCATAACAAAGAACAAGAAGGCAACCATCAGCTGCAAGGCAATCATAGCATGAATCCTCTCCGGCCCTAAGGTATACTTGGACAAATAACCGATAGTCAACGGTAAGGCCGGTGTTATCCATCCCGGTACAACCGGGTCTCCCAGATGAGCGGGGACAGCATACATGAGAGCGTTGAAAACGCCGAAAGTTAAAGCAATATGGAAATTCTCAACACCAAGAACATCCATTGTTACAGCAACACCTGCTCCCAAACAGGCCACTCCTAAAAACATGGCGGCGAAAAATTCCGTCCATTCCCATTGGTAATGAATAAGCGGTAATCTTATACGGAAGGGGCCAAAGGGAATGTACGGCTGCTCTCCCCCATATTTTCTCTTTAAGAGGGGAAATTTGCCTTCGGGAAGCATGCTTTCCTTGCTTGGTACTTGCTTCTCTGACATAAACGAAACCTCCTTTTTCATTTTTAGTTTCAGGATAGTGAACTGCCCAATTCACCTCCCATTTCAAATAACCTATGGTTTGCAGCTGAAAATATACAGAGCAAGAGTTATGCCAGTGGTTTTGATTCTCACTAAACCCGGGAACTGCTGTAATACCGGCCCAATAAAAGACTGTCCTCACCATTTTTGAGGACAGTCTTTTGTCACAAAATGATACGTTATGCTCATTTTGATTAATATTGCTCATCGGGAAAATACTGCTCCATCTTTCTTTTTAAAGTAAAGCGGTTCATTCCCAATAAATCTGCTGCCTTGGAAATATTCCAGCGGGTCTTTTTTAATGCCCAACCAATATACTTTTTTTCAATCCCGGATAATATGTCGTCTAAAACTATCTTGCCGTTTTCCAGCTCACTTTTCGCCATCATTTCCTCGAGGTGCTTTTCCACTCGGGAAAGTCCTTCCTGATAATCGTATTTGGCTGTTGCCGGATTTATCTTTTCCGTTCCAGCCCTGTCCGGACGCTTAAAGAAATCCTTGGGAAGCTGCTCCACAACCAGGGCCTCCTGCTGGTCTCCTGAAAGGATGACCATCCTCTCCAACAGGTTCTTCAACTCCCTTACATTCCCCGGCCAGGGATACTCCTTCAAAACCTCCTTCAGCTTCGGGTCAATGCCCTTTATTTTTTTGCCCAGAGTACGGCTGAAGTTTTTTAAAAAGGTCTCTGCCATAAGAACGATATCTTCTTTCCGCTCCCTGAGGGGAGGCATATGAAGAGGGACCACATTCAAGCGGTAGAATAAATCAGCCCGGAATTTCCTCTCTTCTACCAGTTGTTTCAGATCCTTATTGCTTGCAGCGATAATTCTTACATCCACAAAAATATCCTTAGTGCCTCCAACCCTTTTAAACGTCCTGTTTTCCAAAAACCGCAACAGTTTTACCTGGATATCCTGGGCCAATTCCCCTATCTCGTCGAGAAATATGATCCCACCATCCGCCAGCTCAAAAAGACCTTTTTTGGCGCTGGCCGCCCCCGTAAAAGCGCTCTTTTCGAAGCCAAAAAGCTCACTCTCCACCAGGTTAAAGGGTAATGCGCCGCAATTGATATCAATAAAAGGCTTGTCCTTTCTATCGCTGTAGCTGTGTATCATCCTTGCCGCCATTTCCTTTCCCGTACCTGTCTCCCCCTGTAATAGAACGGTAGCATCAGCAATAGCCACCTTCTTAATCTCTTCGATTATTTCGACCATGTTCTGCGATGCGCAAATAAACCTGTGATTTGAAAGCCTGTTTTTTTGCTGATATTGAAACAATGCAGCTTGTTTTTGAAGACTCCGGGATTCGAAAACCTTATCGGCCAATAATAATATCTCATCCAGTTCGAAAGGCTTGTTAATATAATCGTAAGCCCCCTCTTTTATAGCTTTTACAGTGCTCTTTGTATCACCATAAGCGGTAATGATCACGACGGTAGCATCATCAAATTCTTTGTTAATTACCTTGAGAGCACTTAAACCGTCCTGTCCCGGCAGCCGCAAGTCCAAAAAAACCAACTGGGGATATTCTTTCTCCATAATCTCGAGGCCTTTCTCAGCGTTATCGGCCAAAAAAACATGATATCCTTCGGAAGCCAACGCAGTTTTTAAAGAAAAACGAATAGTCTCTTCGTCATCTATAACCAGTATTTTACCACGTCCGGACATACCTCTTCCCTCCATAAACATTTAATTCTTAAATAGCCTGTCTTCAGGAGAAACGTTCAGATGCAGTATGAATCTACTACCTCCTCCTGGAAAGCCGCTTATTACTTCCATTTGACATTCGTTGAGGTTTGCCAATTTTAATACTACAGCCAAGCCCATGCCTGTACCTTCGTTTTTGGTTGTATAAAAGGGGTTGAAGATTTTCTTTAAGTTCTCCTTGGGAATTCCCAAACCATCATCCTGGATACTTAAAGAAACTTTGTTTTTGTCAAGAAGTGTTTCAACTTTGATTGCCTTTTCAGCTACGTCTATAGCGTTTATCAGTAGGTTGAGAAATATCTGCTTTATATGATTCTTATCCGCATGAACCAAAGGCAGTCCGTCATATAAATTCATAGTCAAATTTATGCCTTTGTCTCTAATCTGTTTATCCATTAAATTTATAACTTCTTCCACTGCTTTGTTCAAGTCAAAGCTTTGCATCTCCAACACGGGAGAGGTGGATAACTTCAACATATCGATTATTAAACCGTTGATCCGGTCGGTTTCATTTACTATTCTTAATACTAAATCCCGCCCTTCCGCGTCAAGTTCGTAGTTTTTGCCAATGATTTGAGCACAAGCTTTCATGCCGGCTAAGGGGTTTCTGATTTCATGGGCAATGCTGGCAGCCATCTCACCTAGAAAAACGAGACGTTCCAATCTTTCCATCTGCGCTTCGATTTTTTTCCTGTGGGTGATGTCTTGAAAACTGCTTGTCGCTCCAAGGATTTTGCCGTTCCCGTCCAATAAAGGAGACACGTTGAGTTCCATTATGATATTTTCATCATGCACGAAAAAGCTATTTTCTTCTTTGCTTTCACATTTTTTCTCATAAGTTTCCCGGCACAAAGCCAAAATATGCTGCAAAATAACGTTACAACACCTATCCTCAGCATCTATCTTCCCGTTCAATGATAATATTTCTTTTCCTTTTCTATTCAGCATAAAATCGTCATTTGAAGCCAGCCAGGTTAGATTTCCCATATTGGTGCTCTGAAGAATTGCCTCCAAATATGTTTTAAATTCTACGATCTTTTTATTGTTTTCTCTTAAACGCATAAGCATATTGCTAAACGACTCGCTTAGAAGGCCGATCTCGTCGTTTCTGTTTAAATTTCTCAGTTCATTTTCTTCCTCAACCATCTCTTGAATATTTTCCATATCAATTATATTACAGGCGTTAACAATCTTTTTGATGGGTTTGGAAATATTATAAGACAGGACTACGGTTGCCTGAACAGCTAGAATTGCAGCTATGACTGCTATCAACAAAGAGTGTTTTTGGATATCCATAAGAGTGTCGGAAAACCAGTTAATATGAACCAGGATTCCCACCTGCCAGTCCCAGGGCACAAAAGTCTTATATATATATCTGTTAATACTATAAAGGCTGGTTTCGTTTCCTAAGTCCACATATCCTTCTCCAACTGATACTTCTCCTTGCATATCCTTGATGACAAGACGGGTATCGGCAGCAAAAAGATTCAGGGCAATATCCTGGGCTTCATTTTTCTCCAGGGTACCGGTAATTACCAGGTCATTCAAAATCTCCATAGTATTAACGGCATTTTTAAGATGTTCTTCAGCCTCTTTTAATACAAGCTGTTTGTGATTCTGTGCGGTGGACCACATTGAGGCGATGCCAACAGCAAAAATAGGAATGAGAATCAGAAGAAGAAAGGGAATCATTATTTTATTTTCAATTTTATCAAAAACCTTCATTCTCATATTTTTCACCTTGTTTTTTTATTAAACTGAAGAAAATATACAGCGTCGTAGCCACCAACACTCCCGGTATCGCCGAATGGATCAAATCTTTACCTGAAAACAGTAAAAGATTTAAACCATAAAGGATGATGCATGTTAAAAGGCCGCCATAAACGCCGACTTGCGCACCGAAACGGTTTCCTTTCGGCCATAGGACTGCACCATAAAGGGGAACAAAAAAAACTGAAGCAATAACTCCCCAGACGTAGCTTCCGTAAAGAAGCATAGCTCCCGGAGGAGTAAAGGAAAAAAAGAGGGCGACCGTACCTCCGATCAAAATTGCCCACCTGTTGATGGAGAGAAGCTTCTCTTCTTTTACCTGGGGATTAATTATATTTTTATATATGTCGTAGCTAAAGCTGGAACCAATTAAAAGAAGCTGTGAATTGGCCGTAGAAATAACGGCAGCTAAAACGCTAATCATAACAAATCCGCCCGGTTTGGAGCCGAAAACAGATTGTATGATATAAGGGAAAACATCGTCGATGCTATCAACCGGAACAACCGGCAGCAAAACTCTTCCCCCGATACTGATTATAAAAAGGCCCGCGTATAGGATCAGAAAAATCAGTATGGATACCAAAATCATGTTTCTTGCTGTTTTGTTATCCTTTGCGGCAACAATGCGAATAGCATATTGGGGGTTGGAGGCTTTCCCCAAAGCCCAGCCAATAAAGGCTGATAGCATGAAAAAGAAGGGATAATTACCATGAATGAATGGATTCAGCAATGAGCCTTCGGTATTTTTATAGTCTAAATGCGGTAGTGCCGTTGTATTGATATAATAGGCCTGCCGGAAAATCTCCCCTAAACTTCCGAAGCGGTCGATGATTAGATATACAGCCATTAAAATACCGATTAGGATTAAAAAGAAATTAAGGGCATCGGTCCTGGCAACCGAATAAAGACCACCAAAGGTTGTATAAAGAATAAAAAGATAGACCAGGAAAATCGACATTGTGTAAGGAATATCGAGCATTCCGCTTACAACTACACCAAAACCCCTGATCTGAATAACCACGTATAGAATATGGGTTATGATTATAACAGCCGCGCAAGTAGCCTGTAAATCTTTACTGTAATAATGTATTCTGAAAAATTCAGGAATTGTCCGTATTTGATACCTGCGCAGTATTGGCACCAAGGATATTAAAAGAAAAGCTCCTACAAACCAGCCCAGCAGGCTGTATGTCATGCTTGAGACACCATAAACAAAAATAGAGCCTGACAGCGCTATCACGGATGTTGCACTGAACCAGGTAGCCACAAACGTACAAACGCCAATGAAAAGACCTAAAGTACCGTTAGCAATATAAAAACTTTTTGAATCTTCTATTTTATCAAAAGCGTATTTTCCGAAAACAATAATAAGTATGCTGTATATTATAAAAAAAAGCAAATATGTCATTACTCTTTCCTCCCGGCAACAGCAAAGACTGGTTTTTTCCTTGCTTCCAACAAGCATTCATTTAAAGTATATATTCAGTAACTTCCTTTAGCAAGTGCCGTGCGGTATCATTGTACAATGAAAACAAATTCAACCGGTTAGAATTATTACACCGCTTAAAAACTTTCATAATATTTGAAGGATTTTGAAAAATAGCATAGAAACTCTATTATAAATATGATTTCACTGCACGAACTAAATTTTTATGATTTGATTGTACCTTGACAACTTCATGTAATAACCATTATTAGGAAAATACCAAGGATAATTTACAATTATGAGCCGGTTTTTGCTTCAAATTTACTCTATTTATGCCTGTTTCCTTGGTTCTTTCATCCCTTTCAGCTAAAAATGGGCGCACTT